>NZ_JAKIJS010000004.1 GCF_021608225.1 Pseudalkalibacillus berkeleyi | reverse complement strand
AGGTCACACCCGTTCCCATGCCGAACACGGAAGTTAAGCTCTTCAGCGTCAATGGTAATTGGGGGCTTCCCCCTGTGAGAGTAGAACGTCGCCGGGCAAATTCAAAGGAGTAGTCGAGAGACTGCTCTTTTTTGTGTTTGAAAAGAATTTTAAAGTCCGCAAGGACTTAAAACAGCAAAGCATGTGAGGGTTGAGAGGAACAAGGAGGTCGAGGAAACAAAGGAGTGACGACCGGAGCGTATGATATACGCGAGGACGGCACGACTGTAGATGACAAAGAGATCCGCCGTTCATCGCAAGCCGAAAGCGAACACGGAAGTTAAGCTCGCGCGTCAATGGTAATTGGGGGCTTCCCCCTGTGAAAAAGGAACTTCGATTAAGAGCCACCACGTCCTGTGGTGAACATCGAAGTCAGCACATCCTGTGCAAGTCCGGGCAAATTCAAAGGAGTAGTCGAGAGACTGCTCTTTTTTGTGTCTGAAAGATTTAAAGTCCGAAAGGACTAAAAACAACAAAGCATGTGAGGGTTGAGAAGAACAATGTAGTAAGAAGTTACTGAATTCCCTAAGCGAGAGCAAAAGTTCCACAAGCCATCCCGAAAGTTCCACGAATGAGAGCGCAAGTTCCACAAGTGAGAGCAATAGTTCCACAAGTATGGACGAAGTTGTATGAAACACTTGTATAAGGAAAGATTTTTGGCACAAAAATCATCTATATATGAAATAGGTTGCGTAATGAGTGCTCGGTAGAAGTGAATTTGTTCTACGAAGCACCCAAAGAGGCGTAATGAGTGCTCGGTAGCAGAGAAATTGCTCTACGGAGCACTCAAAGAGGTGGAATGAGTGCTCGGTAGCAGGAAAACCGCTCTACGAAGCACCCAAAGAGTTGCAATGAGTGCTTGGTACCAGCACAAACGAAATACTGAGCATTCAAAGTTTACATTAAGTCCATGTGCCTGCTCATAAAAAGTTACTTTCCCCCATTAAATGATTCCTCTATAGTTCGTCATTATAGGAATGGTTTTACATTTACCTTTTTTCTTTGTTTGCCTATAATTGATTACGATATACCATAAGATAAGTTTATGTAGTATCGTTTAATTATAGGGGAGATGTCTATGGATATTTTAACGTATGATTGGTTTTCTGATAAAACGGTGACGATTACGGTCCGTTTATTAATCGCAGCAATTCTTTGTGGTTTGGTTGGGATTGAGCGAGAATTTAAGCGCCATCCTGCAGGTTTTCGAACTCATCTTTTAGTTGGGGTAGGTTCGTGTTTGATGATGCTTTTATCAATATTCGGTTTTGAAGATTTTCTAAATTCTCATGAGCAAATTCAAGGATTTGATCCATCACGTTTACCGGCTTATGTAGTGAGTGGAATTGGATTCCTTGGGGCTGGAACAATACTAGTGCACGGTGTCACGGTTCGAGGATTGACGACTGCAGCCTCTATTTGGGTAGTAGCAGGAATTGGTCTGGTTGTTGGGATTGGGATGTATTATGAAGCCATTTTTACAACGTTCGTTATGATTGCTAGTCTCTTATTTCTGAACAAATTTGAAGACTTATACCTTCGAAAGCAACGTTTTCATCATGTGACAGTGATTGTAGAAAATAAAGAAGTTTCGTTATCGAGTATCGTCAACGAATTAGAGGCATGTAAAGTGCCTATCTTAAATGTCTCAATTGATGACCATCCCAATGATGCTTCAACTTCTTTAATTAAATACTCATTCAAAATCCATGTTTCTAACACAAAAAAGCTTCCAGAAGTATATGACAAGATACAATCCATTGAAAATGTTCATAAAGTATTTGCAACGGAATAACTTTTCGGTTTACTCCGAACCTACTCTGTCTATAATGTAAACATCAAAACATTTGCAACTCACAGGCAAATGTTTATAATTATAGTCAAAGAAAGTCAAAGTCAGAGTTAAGGAGGGGCTATGATGGGATGAAAAATATATCTGACATCATTGAAGAACACCTTAAAGAAATTATAAAAGGTAGCAACAAGAAAGCGATAGAAATTAAAAGGAGTGAAATTGCCGAGCAGTTTCAATGTGTCCCCTCGCAAATAAATTACGTAATTAATACTCGGTTTACGATTGAGAAAGGCTTTATTGTGGAAAGTAAAAGAGGGGGAGGAGGTTATATTCGGATCATTAAAATTGAAACGGATAGCGCTTCGATCTTACTAGATCAAATCCTCAAGCTTATCAAAAATAGAATCAGTCAATCTGCAGCCGAAAATATTATTTATAGGCTAATGGAAGAAGAAATCATAAACATACGAGAAGCTAGATTAATGAAAAGTGTCATTGATCGTTCTACGATTAACATTGTATTGCCATATAGAGATGAACTAAGAGCAAATCTATTAAAGTCAATGATCTACAGCTTAAAGTATAAAGACTAAAGGGGAGTGTAAGGCTTGTATTGTCAAGAATGTCAACAACGACCAGCCACTTTGCACTTCACGAAGATCATCAATGGAGAAAAAAACGAAATTCATATTTGTGAACAGTGTGCAAAGGAAAAGGGAGATTTCATTCCAGGGTCTAATTCATTTTCGATCCACAACTTGCTGTCAGGTTTACTAAACTTTGAGCAACACCCATTAAGTGAATCTACCTCCAAAGCCCGTAGCCAACAAGTGATGCAATGTTCTAAGTGTGGCATGACCTACTCAGAGTTTGCTAAAATCGGTCGATTCGGATGCTCGAACTGTTATAAGACATTTGCATCCAAATTGGATCCAGTTTTGAAACGGATTCACGGGGGGAACACAGACCATTCTGGTAAAATTCCAAAAAGAATCGGTAATGATTTGTTAGAACGAAAGAAAATCAACCAGCTTAGACAGCATTTACAACAACTCATCCATCAAGAAGAATTTGAAGAAGCAGCTCAAGTTCGAGATCAAATTAAATCAATGGAAAAGCGGCTTGGGGGGAGTGATTGACGATGTCTCTCAAAAGATTCATGAGTGAAGCGATCAGTCCTTGGATGAAAAACGAAGGTCCAGATTCCGATATCGTTCTAAGCAGTCGAATTCGGTTAGCACGGAATCTTGAGAATCATGTTTTCCCATTGGTCGCTGATGAACAGCAATCTGAAGAGGTTAACGAACAAATCCGAAAACATTATGAGAATCAGGCATATGGTAGTGTAGGTAACCTTTCTTACATCAATGTCGATCAATTAAAAGTCATTGAACGTCGTGTGTTAGTCGAAAAGCACTTGATCAGCCCGAATCTTGCCGAAGAACCGAAACACTCAGCTGTTTTAATGAGTGAGGATGAATCGATTAGCATCATGATTAATGAAGAAGATCACATACGAATTCAATGTCTATTTCCAGGATTTCAGTTGTCAGAGGCTTTGACTTTAGCAAGTGGCATTGATGATTGGTTTGAAGAGAAGGTTAATTATGCTTTTGATGAAAAGCATGGGTACTTAACAAGCTGTCCTACAAATGTAGGTACAGGAATGAGAGCATCAGTGATGATGCATCTACCAGCATTAGTGATGACTCAAAAAATTCACCGAATTGTCCCAGCGATTAATCAATTAGGCCTCGTTGTAAGAGGGATATACGGAGAAGGCAGTGAGGCACAAGGAAATGTCTTTCAAATCTCGAATCAAATGACCCTTGGAAAATCAGAAATAGATATAGTTGAGGATTTAAGGGGAGTTGTTTTACAGCTTATAGAAGAAGAGCGATCTGCTCGAAATACATTATTGGAAACGTCAAAGATACAACTAGAGGATCGGGTATACCGTTCATTAGGTACCCTAGCCAACAGTAGAATCATACAATCTAAAGAGGCGACGAAATGTTTATCTGATGTAAGACTTGGAATAGATTTAGAAATGATAGAAGGGATTTCAAGAAAAATATTGAATGAACTAATGATACTGACTCAACCAGGTTTCTTACAACAGTATGCTGGCGAAACATTATCTCCAGATGATCGGGATATCCGCCGTGCTACATTGATTCGTGAACGTTTGAAGTTAGAAAAGAACAACGAATAGGAAGGTGATCACGATGATGTTTGGACGATTTACAGAACGAGCTCAAAAGGTTCTCGCACTTGCGCAAGAAGAAGCGATTCGATTAGGTCATAATAATGTAGGTACAGAGCATATCTTACTCGGTCTAGTTCGTGAAGGCGAAGGGATTGCTGCAAAGGCACTTTCTGTTCTTGGTTTGAGTCCTGAAAAGATCCAAAAGGAAGTTGAAACCCTCATAGGTAAAGGGCAGGAATCAGTACAAACGATTCACTACACGCCTCGAGCGAAAAAAGTCATTGAATTATCAATGGACGAAGCTCGTAAATTGGGACATTCGTATGTAGGTACAGAACATATTTTACTAGGATTGATTCGAGAAGGTGAAGGAGTTGCAGCACGCGTCCTAAACAACCTCGGTGTCAGCTTAAATAAAGCACGTCAACAAGTTTTACAGCTACTCGGTAGTAACGAATCTTCTTCATCAGCTGGAGGTTCTTCCGTCAATGCAAACACACCAACGTTAGATAGCTTAGCTCGCGATCTAACAGCTGTTGCTCGCGATGGTAGTCTAGACCCTGTAATCGGTAGAAGTAAAGAGATTGAGCGGGTAATTGAAGTATTGAGTAGACGAACGAAGAACAATCCTGTTCTCATTGGAGAACCTGGTGTTGGTAAGACTGCGATTGCCGAAGGATTAGCCCAACAGATTATAAACAATGAAGTACCTGAGACATTACGAGATAAGCGAGTTATGACACTCGATATGGGAACTGTGGTAGCTGGAACGAAATACCGTGGTGAGTTTGAAGACCGTCTGAAGAAAGTAATGGATGAAATTCGACAAGCGGGTAATATCATCTTGTTCATTGATGAGTTACACACCTTAATCGGAGCAGGTGGTGCTGAAGGTGCGATCGATGCTTCGAACATTCTGAAGCCAGCCCTAGCACGAGGTGAACTTCAATGTATTGGTGCAACAACATTAGACGAATACCGAAAATATATTGAGAAAGATGCAGCTTTAGAACGCCGTTTCCAACCAATCCGTGTGGAAGAACCGAATAATGAAGAATCTACTCAAATCTTAAAGGGATTACGCGACAGATATGAAGCACATCATCGTGTGACAATTACTGACGACTCGATTGACGCAGCCGTTAAATTGTCGGATCGATACATTCCAGATCGATTCCTCCCAGATAAAGCGATTGATTTAATTGATGAGGCAGCTTCCAAAGTTCGCCTTAGATCTTACACAGCTCCACCGAACCTTAAGGAGTTAGAACAACGTCTCGACAGTGTACGAAAAGAGAAGGATGCAGCTGTACAAAGCCAAGAGTTTGAAAAAGCTGCGTCACTAAGAGACTCTGAACAGAAATTAAGAGAAGAGCTTGAGACGACGAAGAATAGCTGGAAAGAGAAGCAAGGTCAAGAAAACACGGAAGTTACTCCTGAAGATATTGCCCTTGTAGTAGCGAACTGGACGGGAATTCCAGTATCGAAATTGAAGCAAGAAGAAACAGAAAGACTCTTAAACATGGAATCCATCCTTCATGATCGTGTCATCGGTCAGGATGAAGCAGTTAAAGCTATTTCAAAAGCTATTCGCAGAGCTCGTGCTGGTTTAAAGGATCCGAAACGACCAATTGGTTCTTTCATCTTCCTAGGCCCAACAGGTGTAGGTAAAACAGAATTAGCTAGAGCACTTGCAGAAGCGTTGTTTGGAGAAGAAGACTCGATTATTCGAATTGATATGTCAGAATATATGGAGAAACATACGACAAGTCGTCTAGTTGGTTCTCCTCCTGGATATGTAGGGCATGAAGAAGGTGGCCAGCTGACTGAAAAGGTCCGTCGAAATCCTTACTCGGTCATCCTTTTGGATGAAATTGAAAAGGCCCACCCTGAAGTGTTCAACATTTTACTTCAAGTACTAGAAGATGGACGCTTGACTGACTCTAAAGGACGTTCTGTTGACTTCCGAAACACAGTTGTCATTATGACTTCCAACGTAGGTGCAAGCACATTGAAACGAAACAAGAGCATGGGCTTCACAGCGGCTTCCGAGAACCAAGAGTATGATAACATGAAATCCAAAGTGATGGATGAATTGAAGAAAGCATTTAGACCAGAGTTCTTAAACCGTATTGACGAAACGATTGTGTTCCATACACTAGAGAAAGAACACTTGAAGCATATTATCACTCTGATGTCGAACCAGCTCCAGAAGCGGTTGTCTGAACAAGGGGTAGATATAGAGTTGACTGATGCGGCTCTTAATAAAATTGCTGAGGAAGGCTACGATCCAGACTATGGTGCTAGACCTTTACGTCGTGCATTACAACGTCAAATTGAGGATCGACTCTCTGAGGAGTTGTTAAGAGGTAACATCTCTAAAGGACAAACGGTAAAGATCGATGTGGATAACAACGACTTTACAGTAGAGACGGTTGGTGCAGGAGCATAAAAAAACGCCAATCACTAATATAAGATGATAACTAGAGTCAGGCACTCCTAATGGTTGAGGAGTTGTCTGGCTCTTTTTTTACCATATGTGTAGTAATTAAGAATACAATAGTTATAAGAGGTGCTCCCTGATTGGTTTGTGATATGATTGCAGTATCATAGAATACAGTACGGAAACTGTCAGGGAAATGGGGAATAGTACGGATGGCTAAGAAAAAAACGGCATTCCTATGTCAAGACTGCGGATATGATTCTCCTAAGTGGATGGGGAAATGTCCAGGTTGTAATAAATGGAATACGATGGTAGAGGAAATTATTCAGCCAGAAAAAGGGCAGAGACGCTCTTTTCAGACAGGAGCAACAAGCCAAAAGCCAGAACCAATTACAAAGATTAAGAGTGAAAAAGAGCCGAGGATTGACACGAAAATTAATGAGCTAAACCGAGTGCTCGGTGGAGGCGTCGTGCCAGGGTCTCTTGTTCTCGTTGGTGGAGACCCCGGTATCGGAAAATCTACGCTATTACTTCAAGCATCCTCTACATTAGCTGAATCAGATCAAACCGTTCTCTATATTTCAGGAGAAGAATCAATCAAGCAAACGAAACTGAGGGCTCAACGTCTTGGAATTAATCATGATCGTTTGTATGTACATGCAGAAACGGATATGGATTTAATTGAAAAAGCGATACAAGACGTTAAACCGACACTTCTCATCATAGATTCCATTCAAACTGTCTTCCGATCCGAAGTCACTTCCGCCCCTGGTAGTGTCTCTCAGGTAAGAGAATGTACGTCGCAATTTATGAGAATTTCGAAATCAAATGGAATAGCTACCTTCATCGTAGGACACGTAACTAAGGAAGGATCGATTGCAGGTCCAAGGTTACTAGAACATATGGTTGATGCAGTTCTTTACTTCGAAGGTGAACGTCATCACACGTATCGGATTTTAAGAGCGGTGAAAAACCGATTTGGTTCAACGAATGAAATAGGTGTATTTGAAATGAAAGAAAAAGGCCTCGATGAAGTGGAAAACCCATCTGAAGTCTTTTTGGAAGAACGCTCAAATGGCGCAGCGGGATCCTCAATCGTAGCCTCCATGGAAGGGACTAGACCGGTCCTAGTTGAAATTCAAGCATTGGTTTCTCCAACGAGCTTTGGTAATCCACGCCGAATGGGGAATGGGATTGACCATAATCGGGTATCACTGTTAATGGCGGTTCTTGAGAAGAGAGTAGGTCTCTTGATGCAAAATCAAGATGCTTATGTCAATGTCGCAGGAGGGGTCAGGTTAGATGAACCTGCTATAGACTTAGGGATTGCTATTAGTATCGCTTCAAGCTTTAGAGATCAACCTACAAATCCTACGGATGTGTATATAGGAGAAATAGGACTTACTGGCGAAGTAAGAAGAGTATCCAGAGTTGAGCAACGAGTAAATGAAGTTGCAAAGCTTGGCTTTAAACGGGTCATCCTACCAGAGAAGAACATCGGTGGTTGGACCGTACCGAAAGGCATTGAACTTGTCGGTGTTTCGTCTGTACAAGAAGCACTACGTCAAACGACAGGAGGGTAACGTATGGATGTTGCAATGAGAGAGTTAATCGTAAGTAAGATGCTTCAATATGTTGCACCCGGAACACCCTTACGTGACGGTATCGATAATGTCCTACGCGCAGAAACTGGTGGCTTGATCGTCGTCGGTCATAATGAGAAAGTACAGAGGCTTGTAGATGGTGGCTTCACGATTAATTGCCGGTTTTCCCCCGCTTATTTGTATGAACTCGCTAAAATGGACGGCGCAATTATTCTAAATGACGATGGACATAAGATATTATATGCGAATACACAATTGATTCCGGATACTTCAATCCCATCTAAGGAAACAGGGATTAGACATAGAACCGCAGAACGGGTAGCTAAACAAACGGGAAACCTTGTCATTTCCATTTCGCAAAGAAGACGTGTCATTACACTATACCAAGGCCATATTCGTTATTCATTGCAAGATATTGGAGTTATTTTGACGAAAGCCAATCAAGCATTGCAAACGCTTGAGAAATATAAGTCTGTACTCGATCAAAGCATGACTGACTTAGGTGCTTTGGAGTTTGAAGAGCTCGTTACATTCCAAGAGGTTTCTCAAGTTATTCATAGAATAGAAATGGTACTGCGAATTCGAAACGAAATCATCAAGTATGTAAATGAACTAGGCTCTGAGGGACGACTAATTAGCATGCAAATGGAAGAGCTCGTCTCAAATATAGAATCAGAAGCGGCACTCATCATTAAAGATTACTCTAAAGATCCAACGGTTGATCCATTTTATATATTGAACGAACTGAATAAGCTCAAAAGCGAAGAATTGTTGGAAGAAAATGCAATTGTACGTTTATTAGGCTACATGCCTTCTTCGAATATTTATGAAGAACCAGTAAAACCAAGAGGATATCGCATTCTGCATAAAATTCCACGACTACCATCACTGATCATTGAGAATTTAGTTGAACACTTCAAGCATTTACAAAAAACCTTAAAAGCTTCAATAGAAGAGTTAGATGAGGTTGATGGTATTGGAGAAATACGTGCCCGTAAAATAAAAGATGGTTTGAAAAGAATTCAAGAACAACTCTTTCTAGATCGCCATATTTAGGAAGTCCGAGTACCCTTTGTTTATTAATTGTGTTTTACATGTTATATTATGTAAAATTACAGATAAATAGGTTTCAAATGAGATGAAATGTCTATAATGAAGAGAAGGAGGTGAACAATTGTGTTAAAGCGAATTGTTCAGTTATTTTTCATAATTGTTGGTGGAACTTTAGGTTATTTATATGTACCTGAACTTATTCTTATATTAAATGAATTAATTAACTTAGGAGATTTACCTGGATTCATAACCTCACCATATATCGGAACAGTAATAGGTGCGCTATTATTCTTCGTAAGTACATTTTGGTTAGCCGATTATATTGTCGGGTTCATTCAGTGGATAGAAGAATCGTTGAACAGAGCCCCTGTTGCGGATGTTTTATTTGGCTCTTTTGGTCTTATATTCGGTTTAGTTGCCGCGTATTTAGCCATGTTCGCCTTAAACAGTATGGAACTGAGTGTTGTATTTAATGTAATAGGCTTTTTCGGCACAGCCTTACTCGGGTATATCGGTTTCCGTTTTGGATTTAATAAACGTGAAGAGCTCATGAATGTATTCAGTTCTGCGCGCTTTGCAAATAAGAAGAAAGAAGCAGAAGCTGAGACTGCTGAAGAAAGTAGCGCTATATTGAAAATACTTGATACGAGTGTCATAATTGACGGTAGAATTGCAGATGTTTGCCAAACAGGATTTCTTGAAGGTCCGATTGTCATCCCACAATTTGTATTAGAAGAGCTTCAACATATTGCAGATTCTTCTGACGTATTGAAGAGAAATCGAGGTCGTCGAGGACTAGATATCCTCAATCGTATTCAAAAGGATCTCTCTGTAAAGGTTGAAATTTACGAGGGTGATTTCGAAGACGTTCATGAAGTCGATAGTAAGCTTGTAAAACTAGGGAAGCTTGTATCTGGTATTGTCGTCACAAATGATTATAACTTAAATAAAGTTTGTGAGTTCCAAGGCGTACCCGTATTGAACATTAATGATCTAGCAAACGCGGTAAAGCCAGTCGTTTTACCTGGTGAAGAGTTAAATGTTCAAGTCATTAAAGACGGGAAGGAACAAAACCAAGGCGTCGGATACTTGGATGACGGCACGATGATCGTCGTTGAAGGTGGACGTGATTACATTGGCAAAACCATTGAAGTCATTGTCACAAGTGTATTGCAAACATCTGCTGGTCGAATGATTTTTGCAAAGCCTAAGCTGTTAGAGAAGGCATTGTAATTCTTCTAGAAAGTAGATGAGTCGAGTGGATTACGTTGTAATTATACCTGCAGCTGGTCAAGGGAAGCGTATGAATGCAGGTAAGAATAAACAGTTTCTGATGTTGGAAGGCGCACCATTAATCATACACACATTACGCGTGTTTGAAATGGATGAATGGTGTAGTGGTATCATCCTTGTTGGAAACAAGAACGAACTTTCTGATCTTAAAGAAGCAGTGAATGACTATCAAATAGAAAAAGTACTAAAGGTCGTACCTGGAGGCGAGGAGCGACAACATAGTGTCTATGAAGGGTTGAAAGTTGTAGATCAATCATCACGTGTTCTGATCCATGACGGCGCAAGACCCTTTGTTTCTATTGATTCGATACACAAACTAGTCATTGCAGCACATGATAGCGGTGCGGCTGTTCTTGGTGTACCTATTAAGGATACAGTGAAACACATTGAACAAAAGAAGGTTGTTAAGACCGTAGACCGAAACAGCTTGTGGGCGGTTCAAACCCCACAAGCTTTTCATCTGTCTCTCATTTTGTCCGCCCATTTAAAAGCTGCTGAACAAGGGTACCTCGGAACCGATGATGCAAGCCTTATTGAGCATGCTGGGAGTGAAGTAACGATCGTTGAAGGGGATTATTTAAATATTAAACTGACAACTAAAGAGGATCTATTGTTCGCAAAAGCAATCCTACGTGAGAGGAAGGAGCACCATAACAATGTTTAGAATCGGACAAGGCGTTGATGTACATCAACTCGTGGAAGGTAGACCGCTTATTATAGGGGGCGTGACCATCCCTTATGAGAAAGGTCTTCTCGGACATTCAGATGCAGATGTACTTCTACATGTCATAACGGATGCTATATTAGGTGCAATCGGAGAAGGGGATCTTGGAAAGCACTTTCCCGACACAAGTGCGGACTTTAAGGATATTGATTCCAAAATTCTGTTGCAAAAGTCTTTTGAGATAGCGAGCGAAAAAGGATTTTCATTAGGAAATGTTGATGCCACAATTATCGCTCAGCAGCCTAAGATGGCCCCACACATTCATGAGATGCGAAAAGTCATCGCAGAATTGTTAGACGCAGATTTGGAACAAGTGAATGTAAAAGCAACAACCACAGAAAAACTTGGATTCACAGGTCGTGGAGAAGGAATCGCCGCTCAAGCAGTTGTATTAATGGAAAAATAAACCTTGCCATTAGGCTCGGTTTAATTATTTCCACTATGGTAAAATAAACAACAAAGAAAACGTGAAAGGTGAGATGAACTCATGTCAGATCAAGTAAGAGTACGCTATGCCCCAAGTCCAACGGGTCATTTACATATCGGTAATGCACGAGCAGCACTATTTAATTACCTATTTGCTCGTAGTCAAAATGGTACGTTCGTCATTCGAATTGAAGATACAGACCAAAAGAGAAATGTTGAAGGTGGAGAATACAGCCAGCTGAACTATTTAAAGTGGCTAGGAATTGATTGGGACGAAAGCGTTGATGTTGGAGGGGACTATGGACCTTACCGACAAATGGAACGTCTTGAAATATACAATGAATATTATCAAGAACTGCTCAATCGCGGGCTTGCGTATAAGTGTTATTGCACGGAAGAGGAGCTTGAGCAGGAGAGAGAAGCACAACAAGCACGAAGTGAAATGCCTAGGTATTCTGGAAAGTGCCGTCACTTAACAGAAGAAGAACAAGAAAGATTGGCAAGTGAAGGTCGAAAGCCTAGTATTCGTTTTGCTGTGCCAAAAGGAAAAGAATATTCTTTCATGGATATCGTTAAGGATCGTGTATCGTTTGAATCAGACGGTATCGGCGACTGGGTGATCGTAAAGAAGGATGGCATTCCTACTTATAATTTTGCAGTTGTCATCGATGACTATCTTATGAAAATCAGTCACGTATTACGTGGGGACGATCACATTTCCAACACACCTAAGCAGCTAATGATTTACGAAGCATTCGGGTGGGATGCGCCAAAGTTTGGACATATGACTTTGATCGTCAATGAAAATCGTAAAAAACTTAGTAAGAGAGATGAAGATACAATCCAATTCATCGAACAATATGAAGCGCTTGGTTACTTGCCTGAGGCACTCTTTAACTTTATTGGCTTACTCGGTTGGTCTCCAAAAGGGGAAGAAGAATTGTTCTCTAAAGAACAGTTTATTGAAATCTTTGACGCGGATCGTCTATCGAAAGCGCCTGCTGTATTTGATACAAAGAAATTAGAATGGATGAACAACCAATATATTAAAGAGGCAGATTTTGAGCGTGTGCTTGAGCTGACAGTGCCTCACTTGGAAAAAGCAGGACGTGTTTTTGAAGATCGTTCTAAGGAAGACGATGAATGGGTGAAGAAGCTTGTATCCTTATATCAGGAGCAACTGTCACACGGTGCTGAAATCGTTCCACTGACTGATCTATTCTTTAACAAGTCAGTTGCATACGACGAAGCGGCTGGGGAAATTTTAAGTGAAGAGCAAGTGCCAGAGGTCTTGAATGGACTGATGGATCAAATACGTGCGATGGAAACTTTTGAGCCAGCAGAAATCAAGGCAGCGATAAAAGCAACTCAGAAAGAGACAGGTCATAAAGGCAAGAAATTGTTTATGCCAATTCGAGTTGCCGCTACAGGGCAAAGTCACGGACCTGAGCTCCCTGATTCATTATCTCTACTAGGTAAAGATGTTGTTCTTTCTAGACTTAGTGAAGCAGTTGAGCAATTCGGAAAGTAAATCATACACATTTTGAGTAAAATATAATATAGTAAAGAAAACATGTACGTTAAATCGTTGAAGAGGATAAGTAGGGAAGAATTGATCTTTGTTCAGAGAGAACCACCTAGGCTGAGAGTGGTTTAAAGATCGGATCCTGAATTGCACCTCTGAGACTCTTATTGAAAGTGAGTAGATAAGAGCGGGTCTTCCACCGTTAACGGAAGCTGAGAGAGAAGAGAGTTTTTTATTTCTTCTAAACAGAGTGGGACCGCGCCAATAGCGTCTCTGTGAGTATTCACAGGGGCGCTTTTTGTGTTTTCTATATTCGCTCTCTAATATCCCGCCCGCTAATTTTTTACGATATGAATTGTAGCGTAAAGGGTGAGCGAGTACCCAGTAGCATTATTAGAGGTAATTTGAGTATTTAATTTAAAGGAATTGAGAGGAGGCGTGACGTTTATGTTTAAAACTTTGAAAGAAGATATTGATGTTGTGTTTGACCAAGATCCAGCTGCACGAAGCTATTTTGAAGTCATTTTAACTTATTCAGGTCTACACGCGATATGGGCACATCGGTTTGCGCATTTATTCTGGCGGAAGAAGCTATTCTTCTTAGCTCGTGTCATTTCTCAAATTAGCCGTTTTCTAACCGGTATTGAAATTCACCCTGGTGCAAAGGTGGGACGACGTTGTTTCATTGATCATGGCATGGGAGTAGTGATTGGTGAAACGTGCGAAATTGGAGATAATGTGACCTTATTCCAAGGGGTAACCTTAGGAGGTACAGGTAAGGAGAAAGGGAAACGTCACCCTACTCTTGAGGATTATGCCTTAGTAGCAACCGGAGCCAAAGTATTAGGTTCGATTACGATAGGACGAAATTCAAAAGTCGGAGCAGGTTCAGTTGTTTTGCAAGATGTACCACAGAATTCCACAGTAGTTGGTATTCCTGGTAAAGTCGTCATTCAGGATGGGGTTAAAGTGAAGGGGAATCTTGATCACCAAAACTTACCCGACCCTGTTTCAGATAAATTCAAACATATGGAAAATGAGCTAGAGCGCTTGAAATCAGAAATCGACAGTTTGAAAAGGAGTGGGCACAATTGAGTATTCAAATTTATAATACGGTTACTCGGCAGAAAGAACCGTTTAACACGATAGAAGAAGGAAAAGTAAAGATGTATGTATGTGGACCTACCGTATATAACTATATTCATATCGGTAATGCGCGACCACCAATTGTCTTTGATACTGTACGACGTTACCTTGAATACCGAGGTTACGATGTCCATTTCGTTTCTAACTTTACAGATGTAGACGATAAAATTATTAAGGCTGCAAATGAACTGGGAGAAGAGGTTCCGACGCTTTCGAAGCGGTTCATCGAAGCCTATCACGCTGATACTTCCGCGGTAAATGTTCAGAAAGCAAACCTTCATCCAACAGTTACAGAAACAATGAGTGACATCATTGCATTTATTGAAAAGCTGATCGATAAAGGTTATGCATACGAGGCGGAAGGGGATGTATACTTCCGCACGAAGAAATTTAAAGATTACGGCAAGCTATCTCATCAATCCATTGACGAATTAAGACTTGGATCAAGAATTCAAGTAGGTGAAAAAAAGGCTGACCCGTTAGATTTTGTACTTTGGAAAGCAGCGAAAGAAGGAGAAATCTATTGGGAAAGTCCTTGGGGGAAAGGTAGACCAGGTTGGCATATCGAGTGCTCTGCTATGGTAAAGAAATACCTAGGTGACACGATCGACATTCATGCAGGTGGACAGGATTTATCATTCCCTCATCATGAGAATGAAATTGCCCAATCAGAAGCGCTTAATGAGAAAGAGATGGCGAACTATTGGATGCACAATGGGTATATCAACATTAACAACGAGAAGATGTCTAAGTCATTAGGGAACTTCATTTTACTTCACGATTTGATTCAGAAATACGACCCACAGGCATTCCGATTCTTTATGCTGAATGTGCATTATAGGCATCCTATTAACTTTACAGATGAACTGTTGGAAAGTGCGATCACTAGTCTTGAGCGTATTCGAACAACGGTTGAGAATCTTGAACATCGTATCGCACATAGTGCAGACCTCGGTTTAAATAATGGAATGTGGTTAAAGAAAGTTGAAGGCTACAAAGAAAAATTCATTGAAGAGATGGACGACGACTTCAATACTTCAAATGCAATCGCTACGTTATTTGATCTGTCTAAGGAAGCGAATGTTTATCTCCAAGAAGAGAATACAACGGTTGAAGTTTTGGAACGATTTGTATCCTTATTTGAGGAAATAGGTAGTGTGCTTGGTCTTGAACTTCGAAAGGTTAAAGAATTGTTGGATGAAGAAATAGAATCTTTAATTGAAAAGCGAAACCAGGCTCGAAAAGATAAGGACTTTCAACTAGCCGACGGTATTCGAGATGACCTTGCTGATCAAGGCATTATCCTAGAAGATACACCTCAAGGGGTTAGGTGGAAAAGGAAATCATGAATGATCCGTATATACAAAATGTAAGCAACCCAAAGCTATTGAAATCAACAGCGCTCGCATATATCGGCGATGCAGTATACGAAGTCTATATCCGTTCTTATTTATTAGGAAGAGGCGAAGTGAAACCTCATCAGCTCCACAAACAGGCGACTCGCTATGTTTCTGCTAAGGCTCAAGCAAATGCGATCCATTCGTTGCTTGAGTCTCAGGAGCTTTCTGAAGAAGAACAGGGTGTAGTGAGACGTGGAAGAAACAGCAAGATGGGCACAGTACCAAAGAATACTGACATCCAAACGTATCGATATGGGACAGCCTTTGAAGCATTATTAGGATTCCTTTATCTATCCAAACAGCATGATCGGTTAGACGTACTTATTGAGAAATCCATCGAGATTATAGAACAAATTGAAGGAGGGAAATGAGTTGAATAACGATATTGTAATTGGAAGGAATCCAGTTCTTGAAGCCATTCGATCTGGGAGAGATATTAATAAGATCATGGTAGCCGAAGGTGCGCAGAAAGGCTCGATCGGACAAGTCATCAGCAAGGCTAAACAGGAGCGGATTCAAGTCCAACATGTTCCTAAAAAGAAATTAGATACACTAGCTGAAGGTACAAACCATCAAGGTGTATTAGCTTACGTTGCGGCCTATGAGTATGCCGAAATGGATGACATTTTCAAGTTAGCAGCAGAACGAAACGAGGACCCGTTCTTTCTCGTATTAGACGAGATTGAAGATCCACATAACCTTGGTTCCATCCTACGGACTGCTGATGCAACAGGTGCACATGGAGTCATCATTCCTAAGCGTAGAGCGGTAGGATTGACTACAGCTGTTGCAAAATCATCTACAGGTGCGATTGAATATATCCCTGTCGTTCGTGTAACAAATATCGCTCGAACTATTGAAGATTTAAAATCTCAAGGCGTATGGTTTGTCGCGACAGATGCTAAGGGAGATCAGGATTATACACAAGCGCGGTATGACATGCCGATAGGCTTAGTGATTGGAAGTGAAGGTAAAGGAATCGGAAGGTTAGTGAAAGAAAAGTGTGACTTTCTGGTTTCATTACCGATGAAAGGGAATGTCACTTCCTTAAATGCTTCTGTAGCTGCAGGGTTACTTATGTATGAGGTCTATCGTCAGCGAATGACAGTTGGTGAATGAAAATGGAAATCCTCTTAGTAGACGGTTACAACATGATCGGGGACTGGCCGGACCTGAGGATTTTAAGAGACAAAGATCTTGCGGCTGCTCGGGATTTATTAGTCGATAAAATGGCTGAATATCAAGCGTATACCGGTATGAGAGTGATCATCGTTTTTGATGCTCACTATGTACCGGGTACAGAAACGAAATTCAAGAATTACCGGATTGAGGTCATCTTTACGAAAGAAAATGAATCGGCAGATGAACGAATTGAAAAATTAGCAAAAGAATTAAAAAATATTCGGACGAAGGTTCATGTGGCCACTTCAGACTTTCTAGAACAGTGGGTTACTTTCGGACTTGGCGCTTTAAGGAAATCGGCTCGAGAGCTTGCTATAGAGGTAAATCAGATCGAAAAAAGGATAAGCCAAAAAGTAGATGATATGCAGAATGAGCGACGTTCGTCGAGCTTATTACTCTCTGAAGAAGTTGCTGAAATTTTTGAAAAATGGCGGAGAGGAGACCGTTGACCGGTTGACGCTTGTCGAATCCGTACTGTATAATATTTCTATATATACAGGTCGCCATGGTCGGAGGGATTCTCGTGAGCACAGAACTCAAAGAGATTGTACACCCGGAATTTGGAGAGCTTGAAGATGAGTCGATTGTGGAGCAGGTTCACGAAGGACAAAGCGCCGCTCTTGAATACTTAATCAACAAGTATAAGAATTTCGTCCGCGCTAAAGCACGGTCATATTTTTTAATCGGTGCTGATCGCGAAGACATTATCCAAGAAGGTATGATTGGTCTTTATAAGGCTATCCGTGATTTTAAAGAGGACAAGCTTTCCTCTTTCAAAGCTTTCGCTGAACTCTGTATCACCCGCCAGATGATTACCGCCATTAAAACGGCAACTAGACAAAAGCATATTCCACTTAATTCATATGTATCATTGGACAAGCCAATTTACGATGAAGAATCAGACCGCACGCTTTTAGATGTCATTTGTGGTTCAAGAGTAACAGATCCAGAAGAGCTTATTATCAATCAGGAAGAGTTTGATGATATTGAGTTGAAAATGGGAGAGCTTTTGAGTGATTTGGAACGTAAGGTATTGATGCTTTACTTGGATGGACGGTCTTATCAAGAGATATCAGTAGATTTGGACCGTCATGTTAAATCAATCGACAATGCCCTGCAAAGGGTCAAACGTAAGCTGGAAAGGTATCTTGAGCTTAGGGAAGTTGGACTTTAAGTCGTCGAATTTAGGTTGTGTAAGTGTAATCAAAAAAGTAAGAATACTTCGACAGGGAGTAATCCCTGTTTTTTTCTTGGGGTAAAGTTCTGAATGATCTTTATTGTTGATTTCAAACGAAAACTGCGAGACTCCTCGAAAATGAAATTCGCATTTTCTTCGTGCGATGTAACGCTGCCGAAGCTTTCCTTGTCCTGCGGGAATAGCGAGCCAAGAGAGACTCCTCAGCGAACATTGGCTATCGGATCTCATCGGTGAGCGAGGAGGCTCGCGGTTCGCCCGCGGAAAGCGAGTGAGTTTCGAAGAAATCAACACAGGATAAAGACCTGATACATCAGGCCTTATACGATCTGGGACGCGTTGACAGGACTATACCCCTGTGATAAAGTGAATAGCATAAAATGGACATAGTATGGATAAAACTCGGACTTGATTCGGGTCTAACGGTATTTTCTGGAGAGGATCACAGATGCGCACAAAAATTACTCTTGCTTGTGAACAATGCAAGCAGCGAAACTATACGACAACCAAGAACAAACAAAGTGACCAAGGTCGTATTGAAATGAAGAAGTTTTGCAAACACTGCCAAGCGTCAACTGTGCACCGCGAAACAAAGTAAATCCGATCAATTTTGAAGATAAATAGAACCGTATTGCCTGTATTCAGCAATCAATGAAGATTTCGATCTGAACTTGTTATTCATTTTTTACACGAGGCAAAGCGGAATGTTTTAATGAGTTTTTATCATAACCAATTTATTCTGGGGGTAGAATGATGGCTGGAATTGTACAAAAGACAGGTAGATTTTTCTCAAATGTTGTTAAGGAGCTAAAGCGTGTTTCTTGGCCGAACCGTAAGGAACTGACAAAATATACAATCACTGTTATATCAACTGTGTTGTTCGTAGTTTTATTCTTTACAGTAATTGATCTAGGAATAAGTTGGATAATTGAAACATTCCTAGAAAACTAAAATAAAATTTTCTTGCTGATTAAGCTGAAATACAAATGGCTACAATGGTAAAGTAAATCCGTTTGGGAGGGAAAGGACGACCATGTCCTCACAAGTTATGGAAAAAAGATGGTATGTAGTACACACGTATTCTGGATACGAAAACAAAGTAAAAGCGAATCTAGAAAAGCGCGTAGAGTCAATGGGTATGGAGGACAAGATCTTCCGCGTGCTCGTCCCGCAAGAAGAAGAAACAGAAATTAAGAATGGCAAGAAGAAAACAGCTATGAAGAAAGTATTCCCTGGATACGTCTTAACCGAAATGGTCATGACTGACGATTCTTGGTATGTTGTCCGGAATACACCTGGAGTAACTGGGTTTGTTGGTTCAACAGGTTCAGGCTCTAAGCCGACAGCACTCTTGCCAGAGGAAGTAGATCGCATTCTAAACAGTATGGGACTTGAAAAGCCGAAAGCGGATGTTGACTTCGAGATCAAAGAGAGCGTTAAGATCAAAGAAGGTCCATTTGCTAACTTCGTTGGTTCTGTCGAAGATATTGATGTTGATAAGCAGAAGCTTAAAGTACATGTCAATATGTTTGGTAGAGAGACGCCTGTTGAAGTAGGCTTTACACAGGTAGATAAGCTCATTTAATGCGACGGGGTCACAGATCATGAATGAGTTCGACGGTGTCACAGGGTGTGACATGATTGGTTGAACTTCATGTATTTGTTCCTATTCCCCCGTTGTTTTTTCATGCGTTTCAGTTAAATTTTAAAGAAACCTTGTAAAATGCCGCTGGAAATGATAGAATTTTAATGTTTGAAATAACCCGATAAACAAAACGGGGAGCTTTCACTATTGAAAGCTCGTTTTTATGAGTGGGAGGGCCAAAGAGCCCAATAGACCACATCACGGACTAAGGAGGTGTGTCACGTGGCTAAAAAGGTAATTAAGGTAGTTAAGTTGCAAATCCCAGCAGGGAAAGCTAACCCAGCACCACCAGTTGGACCAGCACTAGGTCAAGCAGGTGTTAATATCATGGGATTCTGTAAAGAGTTTAACGCTCGTACATCAGATCAAGCTGGTATGATTATTCCGGTTGAAATTACGGTATTTGAAGACCGTTCATTTACATTCATTACAAAAACTCCACCAGCTGCTGTATTGTTGAAGAAAGCAGCAGGAATCGAGTCAGGTTCTGGAGAACCGAACCGCAATAAAGTTGCGACGGTTAAGCGTGATAAGGTAAAAGAAATCGCTGAGACGAAAATGCCTGACCTAAATGCTGCAAGCGTCGATTCTGCTATGAGAATGGTAGAAGGAACTGCACGTAGCATGGGTATTGTAATCGAAGACTAATCATGCATAGCACATAAGGTTGCGAGCTTCGCAACCTTTCTTATGGCGCTGTATTAGCGCAAAAGTGGGAGGATATTCCGTAAAAACCACACTTAAGGAGGAAATTAAATTGGCTAATAAAGGAAAGAAGTATCAAGAAGCTGCTAAGCTTGTTGATCGTTCCGTTCAATATGATGCAACTCAAGCAATCGAGCTTGTAAAGAATGCGGCTCCAGCTAGTTTTGATGAAACAGTTGAAGTGGCAGTACGTCTAGGGGTTGACCCTAAGAAAGCAGACCAACAAGTACGTGGAGCAGTTGTACTTCCTAATGGAACTGGTAAAACACAACGTGTTCTCGTTTTCGCTAAAGGCGAAAAAGCTAAAGAAGCGGAAGCTGCTGGAGCAGACTTCGTTGGAGATTCTGATTACATCAACAAAATCAACCAAGGTTGGTTCGACTTTGACGTAATCGTTGCAACACCTGACATGATGGGTGAAGTTGGTAAGCTTGGTCGTGTTCTTGGACCTAAAGGCTTGATGCCAAACCCTAAAACTGGAACAGTTACTTTCGAAGTAGAAAAAGCTGTTCAAGAAATTAAAGCAGGTAAAGTAGAATACCGTGTAGACAAGCAAAGCAATGTTCACTGCCCAATCGGGAAAGTTTCTTTCGATCAAGAAAAGCTTGTTGAGAACTTAACTACAATCATCGACACGTTGATTAAAGTTAAGCCAGCTGCAGCTAAAGGGACTTATATCAAGAACATCGCAATCGCTTCTACAATGGGACCTGGAATCAAAGTTACACCAAACAGCTTCAACGTAAAATAAGCTGTTGACATTCTAAGGATTCCCGAGGTATAATTGCTATCGGAAATTGAATAGGTCATACCGTAG
This sequence comes from Pseudalkalibacillus berkeleyi, assembly GCF_021608225.1. NCBI lineage: Bacteria > Bacillati > Bacillota > Bacilli > Caryophanales > Fictibacillaceae > Pseudalkalibacillus > Pseudalkalibacillus berkeleyi. The sequence continues at coordinate 40,973 of NZ_JAKIJS010000004.1, read as the reverse complement.
ACAGTAGGTGCGAGAAATCGCTTAATAACCTGCCGAGGTGTGTTGGGATTTCATACATTGCTATGATTTTAACACTACGCCTTCATGTCTACAGACATGAAGGCTTTTTACATGATGAAAATCACTACGGTATGAAATAACAGGAGGTGTAAGAATGAGCGTACTTGAACAAAAGAAGCAAATTGTTTCTACCATTGCTGATCAGTTGAAGAACAGCAAAACAACAATTCTTGTTGATTACCGCGGTCTTGACGTTTCTGAAGTAACTGAATTGCGTAAGCAACTTCGTGAAGCAGGAGTCACTTTCAAGGTATACAAGAACACGATGACTCGTCGTGCAGCTGAAGAAGCTGGACTTAGCGAATTGAACGAAACTCTAGTTGGTCCTACAGCGATCGCTTTCAGTGAAGATGAAGTTGTAGCTCCGGCGAAGATTTTGAACAATTTCTCTAAGGAACATGAAGCACTTGTCATCAAAGCTGGTGTGGTTGAAGGTCAAATCACATCTGTTGAAAACATCAAAGCACTTGCAGAACTACCATCACGCGATGGACTTCTTTCTATGTTGCTTAGCGTGCTTCAAGCACCAATGCGCAACTTCGCATTGGCTACGAAGGCTGTTGCTGATCAAAAAGAAGAGCAAGGTGCTTAAGAATCTGAATTTCAGATTGAACGAATCGTTTATATAATAAAATTAAAACAATAATAGGGAGGCTTTACACAATGAGTAACGAACAAATCATTGAAGCAATCAAAGAAATGTCAGTACTAGAACTTAACGATCTAGTAAAAGCAATCGAAGAAGAATTTGGAGTAACTGCTGCAGCTCCTGTAGCTGTAGGCGGAGGCGCTGGTGAAGGTGCTGCTGAAGAGAAATCTGAATTTGACGTAATCCTTGAAAGTGCTGGATCTTCTAAGATCAAAGTCATCAAGGTAGTACGTGAAATCACTGGACTTGGACTTAAAGATGCTAAGGAATTAGTAGACGGAGCTCCTAAGCCAATTAAAGAAGGCGTATCTAAAGACGAAGCTGAAGAAATGAAATCTAAGCTTGAAGAAGTTGGAGCGTCAATCGAACTTAAGTAATAGAGGCTGTTTCAAAAGAGTTAGATCTTTTGAACCCCGATATTATGAACTAACAAAAGAAGCTCGCGTGAAACGCGGGCTTTTTTTCTTGCATAACTAAAAAAGTTTGAAGTTAGATGCGTGCGGAAGAGATTTCTAGCTCCATCGCCTAGATGCTCGAGGTCGCTTCGATTCCTTATAACACCAAAGTCGTGTTGTTTTGTGGAATCTCCAGCGCTTGACGCACCTGAAAAAGGCGATTTGGCTTTTAATTTGTTGCACTTATTCATCAGCGGATGTATATTCGACTTGCAGAAGTGCAATAAAGAATGATGTATATTCCTATAATGAATGTGATCCGAGGAGATGGCGATATGGGAAGTCATTATTACTCAAATAAACCATCAGTAGAAAGCAACCGGAAAGACTGGGCTTTCGAGTTAAAAGGGAAAACGTTTCGTTTTTACTCTGACTCAGGCGTTTTTTCTAAAAATGAAGTCGACTTTGGTAGTAGATTATTAATCGAATCGTTTGAAGCTACGGACGTTGATGTGAATATTTTGGATATGGGCTGTGGGTATGGTCCGATTGGGTTAGCCCTTGCTGCTAGTTATCCGAAAGCTGAAATTACGATGGTAGATGTGAATGAACGAGCCATACAACTTTCAAAAGACAATGCACGTAGAAACCAAATTGCTAATGTAGATATTTTTCAGAGTAACTTATTTGAAAATGTTACGAAGTCGAATTATCATGCTATTCTTACAAACCCACCCATTCGTGCGGGGAAGGATGTTGTACACGCTATTTTCGAACAAGCCCATACACACTTATTACCGGGCGGAGAGCTTTGGATCGTCATTCAAAAGAAACAAGGTGCTCCTTCGGCAATAGAGAAACTGGAATCTATTTTTGATGAAGTTGATGTGGTGGAGCGCAAAAAAGGTTACTTTATCATCCGTTCGAAAAAAAGTTGACTCAAATTTGGGTCTATGGTATTATTATAAAATGCCAAAGATACGTGTATTTTCATTTGTTTGATTTTTACGTTAAAAGCGGATAAAAATTAAACAATGAGGGAAAAATAGTATAATCATTTGTTTATTTGGGAAAAATGAGGTTGAATGACCCTTTTTTCTTTTTGCACCTTATGAAAGTTGTAAATGAACTACTTTCAAAGATTTAGTGCAAGAGCCTTTAGGATCAGCCTTTAGGAGTTTAGGCTATTGCCGCTTTTTTAGCTTGGCATTAGCCAAGTTTTTCTTTTTCTCTAATACATATCGAGGTTCTAGTAGAATTTAAACAACTAGGATCAATCGTATGATTGGAGATGTAAGATATAAGTATGCACCACAAGCAATGGTGTATGCTATGTTTTTATTCTAGTTATTTCTAAATAACTAGTTGCATGACGATACTATGCTGGATTTGAGGGGTGAATCAGTTGACAGGTCAACTCATTCAGTTTGGACGCCACCGCCAACGGAGAAGCTATGCAAGAATTAATGAAGTTTTGGAACTTCCAAATCTCATTGAAATCCAAACTTCCTCCTATCAATGGTTTCTTGATGAGGGTTTGAGAGAGATGTTTCACGACATTTCTCCGATTGAGGATTTCACGGGTAACTTGGTGCTTGAATTTATCGATTATAGTTTAGGAGAGCCTAAGTATTCCTTCGAGGAGTCCAAAGAAAGAGACGTCACATATGCGGCGCCGCTTCGCGTTAAAGTTCGTCTGATTAACAAAGAAACGGGCGAAGTGAAAGAACAAGAGGTCTTCATGGGGGATTTCCCTCTTATGACAGACACAGGTACATTCGTGATCAATGGAGCAGAACGCGTAATTGTTTCGCAGCTCGTCCGATCACCGAGCGTATATTATAACAAAAAATTGGACAAAAACGGCAAGAGAGGTTTCACAGCTACGGTTATACCAAACCGAGGAGCATGGTTAGAACTTGAAACGGATGCGAAAGATGTCGTGCATGTTCGAATCGACCGTACTCGTAAGATACCAGTAACGGTCTTGTTGCGTGCATTAGGATTCGGTTCTGATCAAGAAATCATCGATTTGCTAGGTGAAGATGAGTATCTTCGCAATTCTCTTGAAAAAGATAACACTGAAGGTACTGAAAAAGCGCTTCTTGAAATTTATGAGCGTTTACGTCCAGGAGAACCCCCTACAGTTGATAACGCTAAAAGTCTATTAGATTCTCGCTTCTTTGATCCGAAGCGCTATGATTTAGCAAATGTTGGGCGCTATAAGATTAACAAAAAGCTTCATATTAAGAACCGTCTTTTCAATCAGCGTTTAGCTGAAACGATTGCTGACCCTGAAACGGGTGAAATTATCGCAGAAGAAGGAACGGTACTTGATCGTCGATTATTAGAGCGTATTTTACCAATGCTTGAAAATCAAGATGCTTATAAAGAAGTAACGCCAGCTGGTGGGGTTATTGAAGATGAAACAATTCGTCTTCAGTCTATTAAAATATATTCTCCAGTTGAAGGTGAAACAGATCAGGTAATCAATGTTATTGGAAATGGACAGATCGACCGTAAAGTGAAGAATATCACACCGGCCGATATCATCGCTTCCATTAACTATTTCTTTAACCTTCTACACGGAGTCGGTCTCACAGATGACATTGATCATTTAGGGAACCGTCGTCTTCGTTCAGTTGGAGAACTATTACAAAACCAATTCCGTATCGGATTATCTCGTATGGAGCGTGTAGTACGTGAACGTATGTCAATTCAAGATACGAATTCGATTACGCCACAGGCTCTCATCAATATTCGACCGGTTATTGCTTCCATTAAAGAGTTCTTCGGAAGTTCGCAGCTCTCTCAATTTATGGATCAGACGAATCCGTTGGCAGAGCTAACTCATAAAAGACGTTTATCTGCACTAGGACCAGGTGGTTTAACGCGTGAACGTGCTGGTTTCGAAGTACGTGACGTCCATTATTCTCACTATGGTCGTATGTGTCCGATTGAAACACCGGAAGGTCCAAACATTGGACTGATTAACTCACTTTCAAGTTACGCGAAAGTGAACGAATATGGGTTCATTGAGACACCATATCGACGTGTGGATCCTGAAACAGGTAAAGTAACGGAGCAAATTGATTACTTGACCGCAGATGAGCAAGACAACTATGTCGTTGCACAAGCAAACGCAAAGCTTGCTGATGATGGTTCATTCATAGATGATGAAGTCATCGCGCGTTATCGTGATCAAAACACGATTGCCAAGCGTGACAAAATCGATTACATGGACGTTTCACCAAAGCAAGTTGTATCTGCTGCAACAGCATGTATTCCTTTCCTTGAAAACGATGACTCTAACCGAGCATTGATGGGAGCGAACATGCAACGTCAGGCAGTACCATTGATGGTACCGGAGTCTCCAGTAATTGGAACAGGTATGGAGCACGTATCTGCTAAAGACTCAGGAGCTGCCGTAATTAATAAGTATGAAGGTATTGTCGAGAAAGTATCTGCTGCTCGCGTATATGTCCGTCGTATAGAAATGGTTGACGGTAAAGAAGTGAAAGGCGATCTTGACCGATACAATATGATGAAATTTATTCGTTCCAACCAAGGAACGTGTTATAACCAACGCCCTATCGTTAGTGAAGGTGATCGTGTAACAAAAGGTGAAATCCTTGCAGACGGACCTTCAATGGAAAAAGGCGAGCTAGCACTTGGTAGAAACGTCGTTGTAGGATTTATGACCTGGGATGGTTATAACTACGAGGATGCAGTAATCATGAGTGAGCGTCTCGTGAAAGATGATGTTTACACTTCAATTCACATTGAAGAGTATGAATCAGAAGCCCGAGATACTAAGCTTGGACCAGAAGAAATCACTCGTGATATTCCGAATGTTGGTGAAGATGCACTTAAAAATCTTGACGAACGTGGAATTATTCGAGTAGGTGCTGAAGTAAAAGACGGAGATATCCTTGTCGGTAAAGTTACGCCAAAAGGTGTAACAGAATTGACTGCAGAAGAACGTCTACTTCATGCGATCTTCGGTGAAAAGGCACGTGAAGTAAGAGATACATCATTACGAGTGCCTCACGGTGGAGATGGAATCGTCCATGACGTGAAAGTGTTTAACCGTGAAGATGGAGATGAATTACCTCCTGGTGTTAACCAATTAGTACGCGCTTATATCGTTCAGAAGCGTAAGATTCATGAAGGCGATAAAATGGCCGGTCGTCACGGTAACAAAGGTGTAATTTCTAGGATTCTTCCTGAGGAAGACATGCCTTACCTACCTGATGGCACACCAATCGATATCATGTTGAACCCTCTAGGGGTACCATCACGTATGAATATCGGACAGGTGTTAGAGCTACACCTTGGAATGGCAGCTAGAGAACTGAACCTTCATATGGCTACACCAGTATTTGATGGTGCACGTGAAGAAGATGTTTGGGCAACATTAGACGAAGCAGGCCTATCACGAGATGGAAAAACTGTTCTATACGATGGTCGTACAGGTGAACCGTTTGATAACCGAATCTCTGTCGGTGTTATGTATATGATCAAGCTTGCTCACATGGTAGACGATAAGCTTCACGCTCGTTCTACCGGACCTTACTCACTTGTAACGCAACAACCACTCGGTGGTAAAGCGCAATTCGGAGGACAACGTTTCGGTGAGATGGAGGTTTGGGCACTTGAAGCCTATGGTGCAGCTTATACACTCCAAGAAATTCTCACTGTCAAATCTGACGATGTTGTTGGCCGTGTGAAAACTTACGAAGCGATTGTTAAAGGCGAAAACGTTCCAGAACCAGGTGTTCCGGAGTCATTCAAAGTCTTGATTAAAGAGCTTCAAAGTCTCGGAATGGATGTCAAGATGCTCACAAAAGACGAAGAAGAAATCGAAATGCGTGAGATTGATGAAGACGAGGAAAACACGAACGACAAACTGAACTTGAACGTAGAGACCCAATCCGTCGGTGAATAAGGGTATAGCAGCATATCATAAGGGAGGTAGACCCCTTGATCGATGTAAATAATTTTGAGTATATGAAAATAGGTCTTGCTTCACCAGATAAGATCCGTTCTTGGTCACGTGGTGAAGTCAAGAAACCCGAAACAATTAATTATCGTACGTTAAAGCCAGAGAAAGACGGGCTTTTCTGCGAAAGAATATTTGGTCCCCAAAAAGACTGGGAATGTCACTGTGGTAAATACAAACGCGTCCGTTATAAGGGCGTTGTTTGTGACCGCTGTGGTGTTGAAGTAACGAGAGCGAAAGTTCGACGTGAACGCATGGGTCACATCGAGCTTGCTGCTCCTGTTTCTCACATCTGGTACTTCAAGGGAATCCCAAGCAGAATGGGTCTTGTACTGGATATGTCACCGAGAGCACTAGAAGAAGTCATTTATTTTGCTTCTTGGGTCGTGACAGATCCTGGTGAGACTCCGCTTGAGAGAAAACAATTATTATCCGAGAAGGAATTCCGTTCCTATCGTGAAAAATACGGGCAAGGATTCAGTGCATCTATGGGTGCAGAATCCATTAAGAAGCTTTTACAAGATATCGACCTTGATAAAGAAGTTGCAGCGCTTAAAGAAGAGCTAAAGACTGCTCAAGGACAAAGACGTACACGAGCAATCAAGCGTCTTGAAGTCTTAGAAGCATTTCGCCATTCTGGAAACCTTACTTCTTGGATGATCCTTGAAGTACTTCCGGTTATACCACCAGAGTTACGTCCGATGGTTCAATTGGATGGAGGGCGTTTCGCTACTTCCGACTTGAACGACTTGTATCGTCGTGTAATCAACCGTAATAATCGCCTTAAGCGTTTATTAGACCTTGGTGCACCGAATATTATCGTTCAGAACGAAAAGCGTATGCTACAAGAAGCAGTAGATGCTTTGATTGACAATGGCCGTCGTGGACGACCAGTTACTGGACCAGGAAATCGCCCATTGAAGTCCCTTTCTCACATGTTGAAAGGTAAACAAGGACGTTTCCGTCAAAACTTACTCGGTAAACGTGTCGACTATTCAGGACGTTCTGTTATCGTTGTAGGTCCAAACTTGAAAATGTACCAATGTGGTTTACCGAAAGAAATGGCGCTTGAGTTGTTTAAACCATTCGTCATGAAGGAGCTAGTGAGTAAAGGTTTAGCGCATAACATTAAGAGTGCTAAACGCAAAGTTGAACGTGTTCAACCAGAGGTTTGGGACGTACTTGAAGAAGTCATTCGAGAACATCCAGTCCTATTAAACCGAGCTCCTACTCTTCACCGACTAGGTATTCAAGCATTTGAACCTACATTGGTAGAAGGACGCGCTATTCGTCTTCACCCACTCGTATGTACTGCGTATAACGCTGACTTTGACGGTGACCAAATGGCGGTCCACGTACCACTATCTGCTGAAGCACAAGCTGAAGCACGCCTGCTTATGTTAGCAGCACAGAACATTCTAAACCCGAAGGATGGTAAGCCAGTTGTTACACCATCACAAGATATGGTACTAGGTAACTATTACCTGACACTTGAGCGTGAAAACGCAATCGGTGAAGGAATGATTGTTAACGATTCGAACGAAGCAATCACTGCATACCATAACGGATATGTACATTTGCATACGCGAATTGCAATACCGGCAAAAGCACTCGGTAAAGGATCATTTACTGAGGAGCAAAATCGCAAATTATTGGTAACAACGGTTGGTAAATTGATTTTCAATGAAATCTTACCTCCGTCATTCCCTTATATTAACGAGCCGACTCAATATAACTTAGAAGTTGCGACTCCTGAGAAATATTTCATCGACCCAACTGTTGATTTAAAAGAGGAACTCAAGAAACGCGAGCCGATTACACCATTCAAAAAAGGAATTTTAGGGAATATCATTGCGGAAGTATTCAAGCGATTTAAGATCACTGAAACTTCTAAGATGCTTGACCGTATGAAGGACCTAGGATTTAAATATGCAACAAAAGCTGGTATCACTGTTGGTGTCTCTGATATCGTCGTACTAGCTGAGAAGAAAGAAATCATTGAAGAAGCGGAAGTTAAAGTAACGAAGGTTATGCAACAATTCCGCCGTGGTTTAATTACTGAAGAAGAACGTTATGATCGCATCATCGCAATTTGGAGTAATGCGAAAGATGTTATTCAAGAAAAACTGATGGGATCCTTAGACGTGCATAACCCGATTTACATGATGAGTGATTCAGGTGCCCGTGGTAACGCATCAAACTTCACTCAGCTTGCTGGAATGCGTGGACTAATGGCTAACCCGGCTGGTCGAATCATCGAACTTCCGATCAAATCAAGTTTCCGTGAAGGACTAACGGTTCTTGAATACTTTATTTCGACGCATGGTGCGCGTAAAGGTCTTGCCGATACTGCACTTAAGACTGCTGACTCAGGTTACTTGACTCGTCGTCTCGTAGACGTTGCACAAGATGTAATCGTCCGTGAACGCGATTGCGGAACTGACCGAGGTCTTACAGTTAAATCGATTAAAGAAGGTAATGAAATCATTGAACCGCTTGAAGAACGCCTCATTGGACGTGTTGCATTTAAGACAATCCAACATCCTGAAAATGGAGATGTCGTCATCAAGCGAAACGAATTGATTACAGAGGATATCGCAAAAGAAATTATTGACTTAGGCATTGAAGAGGTTGTAATCCGTTCAGCGTTTACATGTAATACACGTCACGGTGTATGTAAATTATGTTATGGACGTAACCTTGCTACTGGTACAGAAGTGGAAGTTGGAGAAGCTGTTGGAATCATCGCTGCTCAGTCAATTGGTGAGCCGGGTACACAGCTTACGATGCGTACATTCCATACTGGTGGAGTTGCCGGAGATGATATTACACAAGGTCTACCGCGTATCCAAGAATTGTTTGAAGCACGTAACCCGAAAGGTCAGGCTGTTATTTCTGAAATTGACGGTACGGTTACAGGCATTAACGAAGTGAAAGAAAAGCGCGAAATCACTGTTCAAGGTGAAGCAGAAGCGCGAAACTATACGATTCCTTATGGCGCACGTATTAAAGTAAAAGTTGACGATCAAATCGTTGCCGGCCAAGAGCTTACAGAAGGTTCAATCGATCCGAAAGAACTGATGAAAGTATCTGGTGTCGACGCGGTACAAAACTACTTGTTACGTGAAGTGCAGAAAGTATACCGAATGCAAGGGGTAGAAATCGGAGATAAGCACGTCGAAGTAATGGTTCGTCAAATGATGCGTAAGATCCGAGTGATCGAAGCTGGAGACACGAATGTACTACCTGGATCACTTGTTGATATCAACAACTTCACAGACGTGAATACAGGCGTACTCCTTAAAGCTGGTCAACCGGCAACAGGACGTCCAATCTTACTCGGTATTACGAAAGCATCACTTGAAACTGAGTCATTCTTATCTGCTGCTTCCTTCCAAGAAACAACGCGTGTCCTTACGGATGCAGCAATTAAAGGGAAGCGTGACGAGTTACTCGGCTTGAAAGAGAACGTTATTATCGGTAAGCTTGTACCTGCAGGAACCGGTATGTCACGTTATCGAAATATCGTTGCACACGGTGATGAGTCAGAAGCAGAATCCAACGAGGAAGCAGTTGTTACAGAAGAACTCGTTACACAAGATTAAAATGAGTTGTTGACAACATATTTCGATTTTGATAATATTACGTAGTGCTTCCATCTAAAACCTGTAACTTTGGAGGATATCGAAATAAATGTCTTATGAAAAAGTAATGCAGGCAACAAACGTTATTGTTGGCACGAAGCAAACAATAAAAGCCCTTCAGAATGGGGAAGTGAAAGAGCTAATCGTTGCGGATGATGCAGATCAGCGAGTAACGAATAAAGTCGTTCACATCGCAAGAGATAAAAGCGTTCCTGTCTCAAATGTTGAATCTATGAAAAAGCTTGGAAAAGCTTGTGGAATTGACGTTGGGGCTGCAACGGTTGCGATAATAGGATAAAATGTTTTTGCCAGGGCGACTGGTTCGTCCTGAGCAAAAACTTTATTTTGTCCAAAAATGAACCACCTGGATGTGTGGGCTAGGAATTATTAGAACAGAAGGGAGGAAACATAGAATGCCTACTATTAATCAATTAGTACGTAAAGGACGTCATTCAAAAGGTAAAAAGTCTGATTCACCAGCATTGAACAAAGGTTACAATAGCTTCAAGAAAGCTAACACTGATCTTTCATCTCCTCAAAAGCGTGGGGTATGTACTCGTGTTGGTACAATGACACCTAAGAAACCGAACTCTGCACTACGTAAGTACGCGCGTGTACGTTTGACTAACCAGATTGAAGTTACAGCTTACATTCCTGGAATTGGTCACAACCTTCAAGAGCACAGCGTAGTACTAATCCGTGGAGGACGAGTTAAGGACTTACCAGGAGTACGCTACCACATCGTTCGTGGTGCACTTGATACTGCTGGAGTTAATGACCGTCGTCAAGGTCGCTCTAAGTATGGAACGAAGAAGCCTAAAGACGAAAAGAAATAAGATAAGTAGTTAATACTTAATCTTATACTAAATATGAACAACAAATGGAAGGAGGGGACCACATGCCTCGTAAAGGACCTGTAGAACGTCGTGATGTATTACCAGATCCGATTTATAAATCTAAGCTTGTGACACGCCTAATCAACAAAATTATGGTTGATGGAAAAAGAGGTGTTGCACAAACGCTACTATATAATGCATTCAACATCGTTCAAGAGAAAACAAACCAAGATCCTATGGAAGTACTTGACCAAGCACTTAAGAACATCATGCCAGTTCTTGAAGTAAGAGCTCGTCGTGTTGGTGGTGCAAACTATCAAGTACCAGTTGAAGTACGCCCTGAGCGTCGTTCAACACTTGGACTTCGTTGGTTAGTAAACTACTCACGTCTTCGTGGTGAAAAGACTATGGAAGAACGTTTGGCATATGAAATCATGGACGCAGCAAACAACACTGGTGCATCTGTGAAGAAGCGCGAAGACATGCACAAGATGGCAGAAGCGAACAAAGCATTCGCTCACTATCGTTGGTAAGAACTTATCTTTACAAATAATCAATCCCACTTTAGGAAGGAGAAAGACCCAAATGGCAAGAGAGTTCTCCTTGAAAGACACGCGTAATATCGGGATCATGGCTCACATTGATGCCGGTAAGACAACTACTACTGAGCGTATCTTGTTCTATTCAGGACGTATCCACAAAATTGGTGAAACTCACGAAGGAGCTTCACAAATGGACTGGATGGAGCAGGAACAGGAGCGCGGAATTACAATTACTTCCGCTGCTACGACTGCTCAATGGAACGACCACCGTATTAACATCATCGACACACCTGGACACGTAGACTTCACTGTTGAGGTTGAACGTTCACTTCGTGTACTAGATGGTGCGGTAGCGGTACTTGATGCTCAATCTGGTGTTGAGCCTCAAACAGAAACAGTATGGCGTCAAGCGACGACTTACCACGTTCCACGTGTTGTATTCATTAACAAGATGGACAAAATCGGAGCAGACTTCATCTATTCTCTTGGAACACTACGCGAGCGCTTAGGTGCAAACGCACACGCGATCCAACTTCCAATTGGTGCTGAAGATGACTTCGAAGGAATCATCGATCTAGTTGAAATGAAGGCATACTTCTATGAAGATGACCTTGGTACTCGTACGACTGCAAGAGATATTCCTGATGAATACAAAGAACTTGCTGACGAATACCACGGAAAGCTTGTAGAAGCAGTTGCTGAATTAAATGAAGATCTAATGATGAAGTATCTTGAAGGTGAAGAGCTAACAACTGAAGAATTGAAAGCTGGAATCAGACAAGGAACAGTAGACGTTGAATTCTACCCTGTACTTTGTGGTTCAGCATTCAAAAACAAAGGTGTTCAGCTTGTACTTGATGCTGCAATCGACTACTTACCTTCTCCCCTAGATGTACCTGCAATTAAAGGTTTCATCGCTGGAGATGAGGAAGAAAAGGAAGTAACTCGTGAAGCTGATGATAATGGTCCTTTCGCTGCCTTAGCATTTAAGGTAATGACAGACCCATACGTTGGTAAACTGACATTCTTCCGTGTGTACTCTGGAACACTAGATTCAGGTTCATACATCAAGAACTCTACGAAGAACAAGCGTGAGCGTGTAGGTCGTATCCTACAAATGCATGCAAACTCTCGTGAAGAGATCTCAACAGTATATGCAGGAGACATTGCTGCAGCTGTAGGATTGAAGGATACTTCCACTGGAGACACACTTTGTGACGAAGGTGACATGGTTATTCTTGAATCTATGGACTTCCCTGAGCCAGTTATCTCCTTGTCTGTTGAGCCTAAGTCAAAGGCTGACCAAGACAAGATGGGTATCGCGCTTGCGAAATTGGCTGAAGAAGATCCAACATTCAAAACTGAAACGAACCAAGAGACTGGACAAACAATTATTTCTGGTATGGGTGAACTTCACCTAGACATCATTGTTGACCGTCTAAAGCGTGAGTTTAAAGTAGAAGCAAATGTTGGTGCTCCTCAAGTTGCTTACCGTGAAACAATTCGCAAAGGTGCGAAGGTTGAAGGTAAATTCGTACGTCAATCCGGTGGACGTGGACAATACGGACACGTTTGGATCGAGTTCGAACCAAACGAAGAGGGCGCAGGATTTGAATTCGTAAACAAGATTGTTGGTGGAGTTGTACCACGTGAATATATTCCAGCGGTACAAAACGGTGTTGAAGAAGCATTGCAAAACGGTATGATTGCTGGTTACCAAGTAATCGACGTTAAAGCGACAATCTTCGATGGCTCTTACCACGATGTTGACTCAAACGAAATGGCGTTTAAGATTGCCGGATCAATGGCACTTAAGAACGCTAAGCAATATTGTAGCCCGGTACTTCTTGAACCAATGATGAAAGTTGAAGTTGTTGTTCCTGAAGAGTACATGGGAGACATCATGGGAGATGTTACATCTCGCCGTGGACGAGTTGAAGGTATGGAAGCACGCGGTAACGCACAAGTTATCCGAGCGATGGTACCTCTATCTGAAATGTTTGGTTACGCTACGACTCTACGTTCAAGAACACAAGGTCGTGGAACGTATACAATGCACTTTGAAAAGTACGAAGAAGTACCAAAGTCCATTTCAGAAGAAATTATTAAAAAAGTAAACGGCTAATCGTTTACGACTTGTACAATAAACTTCATTTATTGTAAGCTAAGATAGGTGAGACTAACCTTTCACCTATCTTACAAATAAAAAATACTACTACTTATATTTAAAGGAGGAACATACTCATGGGAAAAGAAAAATTTGATCGTTCCAAAGACCACGTTAACATTGGTACTATTGGACACGTTGACCATGGTAAAACTACACTAACAGCTGCGATCACTACAGTACTTCACAAGAAGTCTGGTAAAGGTGAAGCTCGTGCATACGACCAAATCGACGGTGCACCAGAAGAACGCGAGCGTGGAATCACAATCGCTACAGCACACGTTGAGTACGAAACTGACACTCGTCACTACGCTCACGTTGACTGCCCAGGACACGCTGACTACGTTAAGAACATGATCACAGGTGCTGCACAAATGGACGGCGGAATCCTAGTTGTTTCTGCTGCTGATGGCCCAATGCCACAAACTCGTGAGCACATTCTACTTTCTCGTCAAGTAGGTGTACCTTTCCTTGTTGTATTCATGAACAAGTGTGACATGGTAGACGACGAAGAACTACTTGAGCTAGTAGAAATGGAAGTACGTGACCTTCTTTCTGAGTACGACTTCCCTGGTGACGACGTACCAGTAATCAAAGGTTCAGCTCTTAAAGCTCTTGAAGGAGACGCTGATTGGGAAGCTAAAATCTTTGAACTTATGGACGCGGTTGATGAGTACATCCCAACTCCAGAACGTGACCACGACAAGCCATTCATGATGCCAGTTGAGGACGTATTCTCAATCACTGGACGTGGAACAGTTGCTACAGGACGTGTTGAGCGTGGTAAGATCAAAGTTGGAGACGAAATCGAAATCCTAGGTCTTACAGAGCAACCTAAGAAAACAACTGTAACTGGTGTAGAAATGTTCCGTAAGCTTCTTGACTATGCTGAAGCTGGAGACAACATCGGCGCACTTCTTCGTGGTGTTTCACGTGACGACATCGAGCGTGGACAAGTTCTTGTTCAACCAGGAACTGTTAAGCAACACACGAAGTTTAAAGCAGAAGTTTATGTACTATCTAAAGAAGAAGGTGGACGTCACACTCCATTCTTCGCAAACTACCGTCCTCAGTTCTACTTCCGTACAACGGACGTAACTGGAACAATTGCACTTCCAGAAGGAACTGAAATGGTAATGCCTGGCGACAACATCGAAATGACTGTTGAACTAATCGCGCCAATCGCAATTGAAGATGGCACTAAGTTCTCTATCCGTGAGGGTGGACGTACTGTAGGTGCAGGTGTCGTTTCAACAATCGTTGAATAGTCATTAGACTTTTCAAGAAAAGCACTCCTTTCGAGGAGTGCTTTTTTTTTCGTTATTGATTGGTGAAGTTGCAATTGTAAATAGCGCTTTTCTAGATAAAACGTGATTTTTTCTAGATAAATACTCATTTTTCTAGATAATCCTCAATTTTTGTAGATCATGACTTAATTTTGTTCAATGTGTGGCCTTCTAGTTGATTGTTGAGTGCCAATATAGCTGTCACTAGTGAAAAATAGAAGAATAAACACGGATTTCAGTAAAAATTAACTCATTTTATTCATATTCGTGCTCAATTTAGCTGAAAGGATACTTTCATCAAATTGCAACATAGCCACATACACATTATTACTCTTATATAAAGCTCAATTCCCACCTGAAAAATCATAACAATAGTGTCGACAAAGCCAAGATTAATTCTTTACAAAAATACCCTTGCAAAACATAGGCAAAACCTTTATAATTGTTCAAGTGTGGCTGAGACATGATTGTTACTCGGGGGTATTGCAAAACCGTTGCAACTCTAGTATAATCAGTAATGTTGGCCATCTAGCGATGAAGTAGAAGGTTGCGGACACACCCGGCCCCTTTGCCATGGCGGGTAACGTTCGGGAAATTTCTACTGAGAATTGTCTATTCTAATGGACGAGAAGGAGGGGAAATAATGGCAAAGCAAAAGATTCGTATTCGTTTAAAGGCTTATGATCACCGTATTCTAGACCAATCTGGTGAGAAGATCGTTGAAACAGCAAAGCGATCAGGTGCTAAGGTATCGGGACCAATCCCATTACCGACTGAAAAGTCTATTTACACAATCTTGAGAGCTGTACACAAGTACAAAGACTCTCGTGAGCAATTCGAAATGCGTACGCACAAGCGTTTAATCGACATCATCGAGCCGACGCCTCAGACTGTTGATTCACTTATGCGTTTGGATCTACCATCTGGCGTTGACATCGAAATCAAGCTATAAAAAAACAAATTATTTATTCATATAATAGGAGGTGTGACGAATGACCAAAGGAATCTTAGGTAAGAAGATCGGGATGACACAAATCTTTGCAGAAAACGGTGAAGTAATTCCAGTAACTGTTGTTGAAGCTGCTTCTAACGTAGTACTACAGAAGAAGACAGTTGAAAATGACGGATACGAGGCAATTCAAATCGGTTACGCTGACAAGAAGGAATCTCGCACAAACAAACCTGCAAAGGGCCATGCTGAAAAAGCAAACACAAACCCTAAGCGCTACGTTAAAGAACTTCGCGACGTTGAAATCGGAAGTTATGAAGTTGGTCAGGAAGTCAAAGTAGATATTTTCCAGGAAGGCGATAGTGTAGACGTCACTGGAACATCAAAAGGTAAAGGTTTCCAAGGTGTAATTAAGCGCCACGGACAATCACGCGGACCAATGACTCACGGTTCACGTTACCACAGACGCCCTGGTTCAATGGGTGCAACTGACCCAATGCGCGTATTCAAAGGTAAGAAGTTACCTGGACGCATGGGCGGTAAGAAAGTAACGGTTCAAAACCTAGAAATCGTTAAGATCGATACAGAACGCAACTTACTTCTAATCAAAGGTAATGTACCAGGTTCGAAGAAGAGCTACGTAACTGTAGAATCTGCAATTAAAGCAAAAGAAGCTAAGTAAGAAAGGAGGATACACCGGTGCCAAAAGTAACGCTTTATAATCAATCCGGATCTGAAATCGGAGATATTGAATTAAATGACAACGTGTTTGGTATTGAGCCAAACGAAAACGTACTTTTTGATGCAGTAGTTATGCAACAATCTGCAAAGCGACAAGGAACTCACGCTGTGAAAAACCGTTCTGCGGTTCGAGGCGGAGGACGTAAGCCTTGGCGTCAAAAAGGTACAGGACGTGCTCGTCAAGGTACTATTCGCGCGCCACAATGGGTAGGCGGTGGAACGGTATTTGGACCGACACCAAGAAGCTATAGCTACAAGCTTCCTAAGAAAGTACGTCGTTTAGCAGTTAGATCTGCACTTTCATCTAAAGTACAAGAAAACAACATGGTAGTCTTGGAAGATCTTAAATTTGATGCTCCAAAGACGAAAGAAATGGCTAGTGTATTAGCAAACTTCTCTACAGCAACTAAAGCACTATTCGTAACAGCTGATGTTAACGAATTCGCAGCTTTATCTGCTCGTAACATCCCTGGAGTAACACTGATCACTGCTGACGGTGTAAACGTCTTAGATGTGCTTAACCACGATAAGCTATTTATGACGAAAGATGCTGTAGAAAAGGTAGAGGAGGTGCTCGCATAATGGCAGACGCACGTGAAATTATCAAGCGCCCCGTTATCACTGAACGTACTACAGAAATCATGGGTGACAGAAAGTACACGTTCGAGGTTGATCCTCGTGCGAACAAAACCCAAATTAAAAACGCAATTGAAGAAATTTTCGGTGTTAAAGTCGAAAATGTTAACACACAAAATTACAAAGGAAAGAAGAAACGTGTAGGTCGTTACTTCGGATATACTTCAAAGCGCAAAAAAGCGATTGTACAGTTGACTTCCGAAAGTAAAGAACTCGATTTCTTCGAAGGAGTATAAGCTTACTCGTAAAGGAGGGACCGTAAAATGGCTATCAAAAAGTATAAACCAACCACAAATGGCCGTCGTCACATGACGTCATCTGATTTTAGCGAAATTACAACAGACCAGCCTGAAAAGTCGTTGTTAGCTCCGCTTAGCAAAAAAGCTGGACGTAACAACCACGGGCGTATTACTACTCGTCACCAAGGTGGAGGCCATAAGCGTAAGTATCGTATCATCGATTTCAAACGTAATAAAGATGGTATACCAGGACGCGTTGCTACGATCGAATACGATCCGAACCGTTCTGCAAACATCGCGCTAATCCACTATGCTGATGGAGAAAAACGTTATATCCTTGCAACTAAAGGTATGAAAGTTGATCAAGAAATCATGTCAGGCCCTGACGCAGACATCAAGTCTGGAAACGCGAAGGAACTTAAAGATATTCCAGTGGGTACTACAATCCACAATATCGAAATGAAGCCTGGTCGTGGAGGACAACTTGTACGTTCTGCAGGTGCTGAAGCACAACTTCTTGGTAAAGAAGAACGTTACGCATTGGTTCGTCTTCGTTCTGGAGAAACTCGTCGTATCCTATTAACTTGCCGCGCAACAATCGGTCAAGTAGGAAACCTTGAGCACGAACTGATCAACATTGGTAAAGCAGGACGCTCTCGTTGGATGGGCAAACGTCCAACTGTTCGAGGATCTGTTATGAACCCTAATGATCACCCACACGGTGGTGGTGAAGGACGCGCGCCAATCGGACGCAAATCACCTATGTCACCTTGGGGCAAACCTACTCTTGGTTACAAGACTCGTCAGAAGAACAAGCCAAGTGACAAGTACATCGTACGTCGTCGCAAAAAATAACGGGATTGAACTACGGTTCAAACGAACCGTAGCGCAATCGCGAAGGGAGGTACTAGAATGGGTCGTAGTTTGAAAAAGGGACCTTTCGTAGATGATCACTTAATGAAAAAGGTTGAAACTCTAAACGAAAGCAGCGACAAGAAGGTTATTAAGACCTGGTCTCGTCGATCTACTATTTTTCCAGAGTTCATAGGACACACAATTGCAGTTTATGACGGACGCAAGCATGTGCCAGTATACGTTTCAGAAGACATGGTCGGACATAAGTTGGGCGAATTTGCTCCAACACGTACGTATAAAGGCCACGCTGCTGATGATAAGAAAACAAGACGTTAACAAGAGAGGAGGTACTCCGAATGGAAGCTAAAGCTGTTGCAAAACAGGTTCGAATTGCTCCTCGTAAAGCTCGCCTAGTCGTCGATCTCATTCGAGGAAAGGAAGTTGGAGAGGCAGTTGCTATATTGCGTCATACGCATAAAGGTGCATCTCCAATTGTAGAAAAAGTGTTAAACTCTGCGATCGCAAATGCAGAACACAACTACGAAATGGAACCGAATAACTTAGTAATCAAGTCAGCTTATGTCGATGAAGGCGTAACTATGAAGCGATTCCGCCCACGTGCTATGGGTCGTGCTAGCCGCATCAATAAGCGTACAAGCCACATTACAATCGTGGTATCAGAAAAGAAGGAGGGATAAATCGTGGGTCAAAAAGTTAATCCGATAGGTCTTCGTGTCGGTGTCATCCGTGACTGGGAGTCAAAATGGTACGCGGACAAAGACTACGCAGATCTTTTACATGAAGATATTAAAATTCGTGAATACATTGAAACTCGTTTGAAGGATGCTGCTGTATCAACAGTTGAAATCGAGCGTGCAGCAAACCGTGTGAACATCACGATCAAAACTGCTAAGCCAGGTATGGTCATCGGTAAAGGTGGTTCTGAAGTTGAATCTCTACGTAAATCCCTAAATGATCTTACTGGTAAGAGAGTTCACGTAAACATCTTTGAAATCAAACAAGCAGATCTTAATTCTAAGCTAGTAGCAGAAAACATTGCTCGTCAGCTTGAAAATCGTATTTCGTTCCGCCGTGCTATGAAGCAAACTCTTCAACGTGCTATGCGCGCAGGTGCGAAAGGGATCAAAACAGAAGTATCGGGTCGTCTTGGTGGCGCTGATATCGCTCGTTCTGAATCCTACAGTGAGGGAACTGTTCCGCTTCACACACTTCGTGCAGACATCGACTATGGTACTGCCGAAGCAGACACAACTTACGGTAAGTTAGGTATTAAAGTCTGGATTTATCGTGGTGAAGTCCTTCCAACGAAAGGAACGAAACAAGAGGAAGGAGGAAAATAATATGTTGATGCCAAAACGTGTTAAATATCGTAGAGAACACCGTGGTAAAATGCGTGGACGTGCAAAAGGCGGCCAAGAAATCGCATTCGGTGAATACGGTCTACAAGCAGTAGAAGCGTCATGGATCACAAACCGCCAGATTGAAGCAGCTCGTATCGCGATGACGCGTTACATGAAGCGTGGCGGTAAAGTATGGATTAAAATTTTCCCTTCTAAGCCTTATACAGCTAAGCCTCTAGAAGTCCGAATGGGTTCTGGTAAAGGTGCTCCTGAAGGATGGGTTGCAGTTGTTAAGCCTGGGAAGATTATGTTTGAGATAGCTGGAGTATCAGAGGAAGTAGCTCGTGAAGCACTTCGTCTTGCATCTCACAAGCTTCCAATCAAAACGAAATTTGTAAAACGCGAAGAAGTGGGTGGTGACACAAATGAAAGCTAATGATTTCCGTAACTTAACCACTGCAGAAATCGAACAGAACGTGAAAACTCTTAAAGAAGAGCTATTCAACCTTCGCTTTCAATTAGCAACTGGCCAATTAGAAAATCCAGCCCGCATTCGTGAAGTCCGTAAAGCCATTGCACGTGCAAAGACTGTTTTGCGCGAACGTGAGCTAGGAATTACGAACGCCTAAATTGAAGGGAGGACTTAAAAAATGAGCGAACGCAACCAACGTAAAGTATATGTAGGTCGTGTAGTATCCGACAAAATGGATAAGACGATCACAGTACTAGTTGAAACTTATAAGAATGACCAATTGTACGGAAAACGCGTTAAATACTCTAAGAAGTTAAAAGCGCATGACGAGAACAACACTGCTAAGATGGGTGACGTAGTTCGAATCATGGAAACTCGTCCATTATCTAAGGACAAGCGTTTCCGTTTAGTAGAAGTGGTAGAAGAATCAATCATTATCTAATATAAAGTTTCGGATCGATATCTTCAGTCCGAAAGGAGGTACTCGTAAATGATTCAACAAGAGTCTCGATTAAAAGTTGCTGACAACTCTGGAGCTCGTGAATTGCTAACAATCAAGGTCCTCGGTGGATCTGGACGCAAGTATGCAAACATCGGTGATATGATTGTGTGTTCTGTTAAATCCGCAACACCAGGCGGCGTTGTTAAGAAGGGTGAAGTTGTACGTGCAGTTGTTGTACGTTCAAAGAGCGGAATGCGTCGTCCTGACGGATCATACATCCGTTTCGATGAGAATGCAGCTGTTATCGTAAAAGATGACAAGAGCCCAAGAGGAACACGTATTTTCGGACCAGTTGCACGTGAACTACGTGACAACCAATTCATGAAAATCGTTTCATTAGCGCCAGAAGTACTTTAAAAATTGAATTCAAGCTTTGTCTTGTAAGGAGGTGCGCAAGTCGCTATGCCTAATATGCACGTGAAAAAAGGCGATAAGGTTCAAGTTATATCTGGTAAAGATAAAGGGAAGCAAGGTGTTGTCCTTCAAGCATTACCGAAGCAAAACCGTGTAATCGTTGAAGGGATTAACGTTGTTAAGAAGCACGCTAAGCCTTCTCAAGATAATCCACAAGGCGGAATCCTTAATGTTGAAGCATCAGTACATGCTTCTAACGTTATGCCGATTGACCCTAAGTCTGGAGAGCCTACCCGAGTAGGTTATAAAGAAGAGAACGGAAAGAAAGTTCGTGTTGCTAAAAAGTCAGGAGAAGCTCTTGATAAATAAGCATTGGTGAAAGGAGGTTACCTAGAATGAATCGTCTACAAGAAAGATACAAACAAGAGATTGTTCCTTCTCTACAAGAGAAGTTCGATTATACATCTGTAATGCAAGTTCCAAAAATCGAGAAAATCGTTATTAACATGGGAATCGGAGATGCAGTTTCAAACGCTAAGGCTCTTGATGTAGCAGTTGAAGAATTGACTCAACTAGCAGGTCAAAAGCCGGTAATTACTAAAGCGAAGAAATCCATCGCTGGATTCAAACTTCGTGAAGGAATGCCGATCGGTGCAAAGGTTACATTACGCGGTGTGCGTATGTTCGAATTCCTTGACAAGCTAATCAGTGTTTCTCTACCACGTGTACGTGACTTCCGCGGTGTTTCTAAGAAATCATTTGACGGACGTGGAAACTACACACTTGGCGTGAAAGAACAGCTTATTTTCCCAGAAATCGATTATGATAAGGTCAATAAAGTGCGCGGTATGGATATCGTTATCGTAACTACTGCTAACTCAGACGAAGAGGCTCGCGAACTACTTCTTCAAGTAGGTATGCCGTTTCAAAAATAAAGAGCCAAAGGAGGGAAAACTGTGGCGAAAAAATCAATGATCGCTAAACAAAAGCGTACGCAAAAGTACAAAGTACAAGAATATACGCGTTGTGAACGCTGCGGACGTCCGCATTCCGTAATTCGTAAATTCAAGCTTTGCAGAATTTGTTTCCGCGAACTTGCATATAAAGGTCAAATCCCTGGCGTCAAAAAAGCTAGCTGGTAAACCCATTGATGGGAAGGAGGTAATTAGTAATGGTCATGACAGATCCAATTGCAGATATGTTAACTCGCATTCGTAATGCGAACACAGTAGGTCACGATAAATTGGAGGTTCCTGCATCCAAGCTAAAGAAGCAAATTGCAGAAATCCTGAAGAGTGAAGGTTTCATCCGTGACGTTGAATATATCGAAGATAGTAAGCAAGGTGTTATTCGTATTTTCTTGAAGTACGGGTCAAGCAACGAGCGTGTTATTACTGGCCTTAAGAGAATCAGTAAACCTGGTTTACGTGTCTACGCGAAAGCATATGAAGTACCACGAGTACTTGGTGGGCTAGGAATCGCTCTAGTATCAACATCTAAAGGAATTATGACAGACAAAGACGCTCGTAACCAACAGGTTGGCGGAGAAGTCTTAGCATACGTTTGGTAATTTAAGATAGAAAGAATGGAGGTGCAACTGAATGTCTCGTATAGGTAACAGACGTTTACAAATTCCAAGCGGCGTAACAGTCGAAAAGAATGACAAGAACGTCGTAACTGTTAAAGGATCTAAAGGTGAACTAACTCGCTCTTTCAGTCCTGATATGAAAATCAATATTGTAGAGAATGAAATCACTGTTGAGCGCCCTAGCGATCACAAAGAGCACAAATCTCTACACGGTACTACAGTAAGTCTAATCGACAACATGATCCACGGTGTTTCAAACGGGTATGAGAAATCCCTTGAACTTGTTGGGGTTGGTTACCGTGCTAACAAAACGGGTAACAAGCTTGTCTTGAATGTTGGTTACTCTCACCCTGTAGAAATCGTTCCTGAAGAAGGAATTGAAATCGAAGTACCTGCGAATACGAAAGTAATCGTAAAAGGTATCGATAAAGAACGTGTTGGTGCTGTTGCAGCGAATATTCGCTCTGTTCGTCTTCCTGAACCGTATAAAGGGAAAGGTATTCGTTACGAAGGAGAATATGTTCGTCGTAAGGAAGGTAAGACTGGTAAATAGTAACGTAAGATTACGGAAAGGAGTGGCGTAGGATGATTACAAAGCAAGACAAAAATGTTTCGCGTAAGAAGCGACATGCTCGCGTACGTCGTACAATCTTCGGAACAGCAGAACGTCCTCGCTTGAACGTATTCCGTTCATCAAAGCACATCTATGCTCAGTTGATTGACGATGAAAACGGAGTAACGTTAGCGTCTGCCTCTACACTTGATAAAGATGTAGAAGTTGGTAACGGCGGAAATGTTGAAGCTGCTAAAAAAGTCGGCGAAGCAATTGCTAAGCGCGCAGTAGAAGCTGGGCACAAAGAAGTTGTATTCGACCGTGGAGGATATATCTATCACGGACGCGTTCAAGCATTAGCTGACGCAGCTCGTGAAGCAGGATTACAATTTTAATAGAAGGAGGGAATCTCAATCATGCGTGGAATCGATCCAAACAAACTAGAACTTGAAGAACGTGTTGTTACCGTTAACCGCGTTGCAAAGGTTGTTAAAGGTGGACGTCGCTTTCGCTTTGCTGCGGTTGTCGTAGTAGGAGATAAGAACGGGCATGTTGGTTTCGGTACTGGTAAAGCACAAGAAGTACCAGAAGCAATCCGTAAGGCAATTGAGGACGCTAAGAAGAACTTAGTAACAGTACCTATCGTTGGTACAACGCTTCCTCACCAAATCAATGGCCGATTCGGAGCAGGTAACGTATTGTTGAAGCCTGCATCTGAAGGTACAGGAGTCATCGCTGGAGGACCTGTACGTGCGGTACTAGAGTTGGCTGGAGTTGGTGACATCCTATCTAAATCACTAGGATCTAACAACCCAATTAACATGGTCCGTGCAACTATCAATGGACTAAAAAATCTTAAAAAAGCTGAAGATGTTGCGAAATTACGCGGCAAATCAGTTGAAGATCTATTAGGTTAAGGAGGGATTTTGAATGGCTAAGAAATTAGAAGTCACCCTCACTCGTAGTTTAATTGGTCGTCCGGAAAAGCAACGTGTTACAGTTAAGACACTTGGGTTGCGCAAGATGCACCAAACAGTCGTACACGAAGACAACGAAGCAATTCGTGGTATGGTGAACAAAGTGTCTCACCTTGTAACAGTTAAAGAAACTAATGCTTAATAAGACGATACAAATCATGAGGAGGTGCCGATAATGAAACTTCATGAACTAAAACCATCTGAAGGTTCTCGTCGTGAACGCAACCGCGTTGGACGTGGAATTGGTTCTGGAAACGGTAAAACAAGTGGACGTGGAACTAAAGGTCAAAACTCACGCTCAGGCGGTGGAGTAAGACCAGGGTTCGAAGGTGGACAAAACCCACTAGCACGTCGTTTACCGAAACGTGGATTCACAAACCCTACTCGCGTTGAGTACGCGGTTGTGAACCTAGAAACGTTAAACCGTTTTGAAGAAGGAACAGAAGTTACTCCTGAACTTCTTCTTGAAACTGGCGTAATTAGCAAGTTGAGAAACGGAGTTAAGATCCTAGGAAACGGTAAGATAGAAACGAAGTTGACTGTCAAAGCTCATAAATTCTCTGCTTCTGCTAAGGAAGCAATTGAAGCTGCTGGCGGAAATACTGAGGTGTTGTAATGTTCCGTACAATCTCCAACATTATGCGCGTGAGTGATATAAGAAATAAAGTGTTATTTACACTAGCAATGCTTGTCATCTTTCGACTTGGAACGTTTATTCCAGTCCCGAATGTAGACAAAACAGTACTTGATTTTCAAAATCAAATGAACGTATTTGGATTTCTGAATACGTTTGGTGGCGGAGCCTTGCAAAACTATTCCATTTTTGCAATGGGGATCATGCCATATATCACAGCATCAATCATTGTACAGTTGTTACAGATGGATGTTGTGCCGAAATTTACCGAGTGGTCTAAGCAAGGTGAAGTAGGGCGGCGTAAGCTTGCTCAATTCACACGATATGGTACGATTGTGCTAGGATTTATCCAAGCAATCGGTATGTCAATCGGATTCAATAACTTGTTTCCAGGACTTATTCCAAACCCGAATATCGGGACGTACCTATTAATTGCTTTGATTCTAACTGCAGGTACTGCGTTCTTGATGTGGTTAGGAGAACAAATCACAGCACATGGTGTAGGAAACGGTATTTCTATTTTGATCTTTGCTGGTATCGTTGCTGCCGTTCCGGGAGCAGTGAACCAATTCTACGCTACTCAATTTGAGGGTGCAGAACAGACAATGTTCATTGGTATCGTGAAAAGCCTACTGATCGTGTTGGCAGTCATTGTTGTCACTGTGTTTGTTATCTTCATCCAACAAGGTTTACGCAAGATACCTATTCAATATGCAAAGCGTGTTGTAAACAACAAGCCTGTTGGAGGACAACAAACTCATCTTCCAATTAAGGTAAACGCTGCAGGGGTAATTCCAGTCATCTTTGCAATCTCTTTGATTATTGCACCGCCAACTATAGCGGGATTCTTCAGTGAGAATGCAGTGACTCGATTTATCACAGAAACTTTTGATTATACAACGCCGGTGGGTATGATCGTTTACTCGGCCTTAATCATCGGATTCACGTATTTCTATACATTCGTTCAGGTTAACCCTGAGCAAATGGCAGAGAACTTGAAGAAACAAGGTGGATACATTCCAGGGATCCGTCCAGGTAAGAATACGGAAACGTATATCGTGCGAATCCTTTATCGCTTGACATTCGTTGGCGCAATCTTCTTGGCACTTGTTTCAATCCTGCCAATATTCTTTATCAAGTTCGCAGGACTACCACAGTCGCTTCAAATTGGCGGAACAAGCCTACTGATTGTGGTTGGTGTAGCACTTGATTCTATGAAACAAATTGAAAGCCAATTAATTAAACGTCATTATAAAGGCTTCATTAAGTAAAGAGAACTGGGAATCAAACGTATTCCCTTCTCTTGAAAATGTACGTTTGTGACCGTATGGAGGGATTAGATGAATCTAGTACTCATGGGTCTGCCAGGTGCCGGAAAGGGAACCCAGGCTGCCAAGATCGTTGATAAATATGGTATCCCCCATATCTCAACAGGTGACATGTTCCGAGCTGCTATTAAAGAAGGAACCGAATTAGGTATCAAAGCCAAATCCTTTATGGATGCTGGAAACTTAGTACCTGACGAGGTCACGATTGGGATCGTTGATGAACGATTAAACAAAAGTGATTGCGATAAAGGGTTCTTACTTGATGGGTTTCCTCGGACAGTTGCACAGGCTGAAGCGCTTGAGAGTATCCTTTCCAAAAGCGAACGTTCAATCGACTATGTTCTGAACATCAATGTGGATAAGGAACAGTTGATGGAACGATTGACTGGCCGTAGAATTTGCAAACAATGTGGTGCGACTTATCATGTGATTTTCAATCCACCTTCTGAAGAAGGCGTTTGTAATAAATGCGGTGGGGAACTTTATCAGCGCGAAGATGATAACGAAGAAACAGTCAAAACTAGACTTGAAGTAAATATCGAACAATCGAAGCCACTGTTGAAGTTTTTTGAGCAGAAAGGCTATCTCCGTAATATAGACGGAAACCGAGATATCGATGACGTCTTTAAAGATATCGATCGACTTCTTGGAGGGTTAAAGTAATGATTATTTCTAAAACACCGCGTGAGATTGAAATCATGCGTGAAGCTGGAAGAATTGTTGCTCTGACTCATAAGGAACTCCAGAAGCACATTAAACCAGGCGTGACAACAAAAGAACTTGATGCAATTGCAGAAGAGTTTATTCGTAGCCACAATGCAATTCCTTCTTTTAAAGGCTATAATGGTTTTACAGGAAGCATATGTGCATCGGTTAACGAAGAACTTGTACACGGTATTCCTGGTAAGAAAGTGCTGAAAGATGGAGACATCATTTCCATAGATATCGGTGCGAAATATAACGGGTATCATGGGGATTCAGCTTGGACTTACGGTGTCGGAGAAATCTCCGATGAGAACCAACATCTTTTAGAGGTAACCGAACAATCGTTGTATAAAGGTCTTGCAGAAGCAAAGCCTGGGGAAAGACTCACGAATATCTCCCATGCAATTCAATCGTATGTTGAAGCAGAGAGCTTTTCGGTAGTACGTGAATACGTCGGCCACGGTGTCGGACAAAATTTACACGAGGATCCGCAAATCCCGCATTTTGGACCGCCAGGAAAAGGACCGAGGTTGAAGCCAGGCATGGTTCTTGCTATTGAACCAATGGTAAATGCAGGATCACGATATGTTCGTACATTAGCAGATAATTGGACTGTCGTTACGCAAGATGGTAAGACCTGTGCACATTTCGAGCATACCATTGCCATACTTGAAGATGGTTACGAAATCTTAACAAAAGCCTAAGGTGAAGGTGATAAATGGTGAGTGAATCCGAGCCGGCACCGCAAATTGGACAATACGTTCATATTTTGCGGGGGCGGGACGCTGGTCAAATCAATGTAATTGTGGGAATCGTGGACGAGAAATTTGTCCTCATTGCTGACGGTGATAAACGAAAATATGACCGAGCTAAAAAGAAGAACATCAATCATCTTGAGCTGTTTCAATATATTTCGCCCGAAGTTAAGCGAAGCATCGATGAAACAGGACGTGTAACAAACGGTAAATTGCGTTTCGCCGTGTCGAAATTCTTGAATGATCAAGCAATAACGCTTGAGAAGGGAGAACAAATCGATGGCTAAAGAAGATGTAATCGAGGTTGAAGGTACCGTAATTGAGCCCCTTCCAAACGCTATGTTTAGAGTGGAGCTTGAAAATGGTCACAAAATCTTAGCTCACGTTTCTGGTAAGATTCGTATGCATTATATTCGCATTCTGCCAGGTGATAAAGTAACTGTAGAATTATCTCCGTACGATCTCTCACGTGGTAGAATCACGTATCGTTACAAGTAAGATAATTTATAGTCTATGCCTAGCGCTTGTTTGAAGGTGTATGAATTAGCCTAAACTGAAGTGAGTGAAACGGTTAAGCGAATTGAAGTGCCTCGCTCAAAAGGATTTTCGATTATTGTCGTCGAAGTCAGCACATTTTTGTGCAAGTCCGTGGCATAAGGAGGTATTTAGGATGAAGGTAAGACCATCAGTCAAACCAATCTGCGAAAAATGTAAAGTTATTCGTCGTAAAGGAACCGTAATGGTAATTTGCGAAAACCCGAAGCATAAACAAAAACAAGGTTAAGAACAGGAGGTGCATTCTTAAATGGCACGTATTGCAGGAATCGATATCCCTCGTGACAAGCGAGTTGTGATTTCACTAACGTATGTATTTGGAATCGGAAAGTCTACTGCTCAAGATATTCTTGCTGAAGCTGGTGTTTCTGAAGAGACACGAGTAAGAGATCTTACAGAAGAAGAATTGACAAAAATCCGTGATATCGTTGACCGCTTTAAAGTTGAAGGAGATCTTCGTCGTGAAGTTTCCCTTAACATCAAGCGTCTAATCGAGATCGGAAGCTACCGTGGTATCCGTCACCGTCGTGGTCTTCCAGTTCGCGGACAACACACGAAAAACAACTCACGTACACGTAAAGGCCCACGTCGTACAGTAGCGAATAAGAAGAAATAGTAAAGGAGGTATACTCACATGGCTAAACCACGTAAAACGAATACTCGTAAGAAAAAAGTGAAAAAGAATATAGAGAGTGGAATCGCTCATATCCGTTCCACTTTTAACAACACGATCGTTACGATCACTGATACTCACGGGAATGCAGTTTCTTGGGCTTCTTCCGGCAACCTTGGATTTAGAGGATCTCGTAAATCCACTCCATTTGCTGCGCAAATGGCAGCCGAAACAGCAGGAAAAACTGCACAAGAACACGGTATGAAAACCCTCGAAGTTACAGTTAAAGGTCCTGGTGCTGGACGTGAAGCGGCTATTCGTGCACTTCAAGCAGTAGGTCTTGAAGTAACAGCGATCCGTGACACAACACCTGTTCCTCATAATGGATGCCGTCCACCAAAACGTCGTCGCGTATAATCGTTAAGGTTACATTCCTTAAGTATTACAATTTGGAAACCTGTCTATAATGGTTATGTATGAACAATAATTGATCATTGCATACTAATAGGTTACTAATCGGGAACTACCTATTAAGGGACTTTCGGTTAGACGACGGGGTCTAGCCGAGGTTCGACGTTTTGAAGGAGGGTTTGTTGAATGATTGAAATCGAAAAGCCAAGAATTGAAACGGTTGAGCTCAGTGACGATGCAACGTATGGGAAATTTGTTGTTGAACCTCTTGAGCGTGGATACGGGATTACATTAGGTAACTCCTTACGTCGTATACTGTTGTCTTCCCTTCCAGGAGCTGCAGCAACATCCGTTCAAATTAACGGTGTGCTACATGAATTTTCAACGATTGATGGTGTCGTAGAAGATGTAACGACTGTCATTCTTAGCCTTAAGAAGTTAGCGTTGAAAATTTACTCTGAAGAAGAAAAGACGCTTGAAATTGATGTTCAAGGACCGGGTGTTGTAACTGCTGCAGATATAACACACGACAGTGACGTAGAAGTGTTAAATCCAGATCTTCATATCGCTACATTGTCGAAAGATGCACATCTTCAAATGAAGATCACTGCTGTACGCGGTAGAGGTTATGTTCCTGCAGAAGGAAACAAATCCGAAGAGCAAGCAATTGGTGTTATTCCGATTGACTCGATCTTTACACCTGTTTCCCGTGTGAACTATCAGGTTGAAAACACACGTATCGGCCAAGTTACAAACTATGACAAACTAACCCTCGATGTTTGGACAGATGGTAGCATTCGACCTGAAGAAGCTGTTTCGCTTGGAGCTAAGATCGTTACGGAACATTTAAATATATTCGTAGGATTGACAGATCAAGCACAAAAGGCAGAAATCATGGTTGAAAAAGAAGAAGACCAGAAAGAGAAAGTACTCGAAATGACGATCGAAGAACTCGATCTTTCCGTACGTTCTTACAACTGTCTGAAACGCGCTGGCATCAACACGGTTCAAGAGCTTACTCAAAAGTCTGAAGAAGACATGATGAAAGTTCGGAACCTTGGTAAGAAGTCATTAGAAGAAGTCCAGGAGAAGTTAGAAGAACTTGGACTTGGTTTACGTAACGAAGAATAAGAACGTAGAGATATAGAATAAGAAAAGAAGGAGGGACCTCTCATGGCTTATCAAAAGTTAGGTCGTGTATCATCAGCACGAAAAGCTTTACTCCGTGATCTAGCAACAGATCTCATCATCAACGAGCGCATCGAAACTACTGAAGCGAAAGCAAAAGAGCTTCGTTCTGTCGTTGAAAAGATGATTACACTTGGCAAACGTGGTGACCTTCATGCTCGCCGTCAAGCTGCTACATTCGTACGTAATGAGGTAGCTAACGAAGAGTCTGGAGAAAGCGCTATTCAGAAGCTGTTTACAGACATCGCTTCTCGTTATGAAGAACGCCAAGGTGGTTATACTCGTATTCAAAAGATTGGTCCTCGCCGCGGCGATGGTGCACCAATGGTCATTATTGAACTTGTTTAATTAACAATTTCATGTGCAATAACATCGACGAAAAGGGCGGGACAGAATCGTTTAAAGATACTGCTTCTATGCCCTTTTTTTCGTACCTAGAAATAGAGCCAGACAAACGTTAAAAGCGACAAAGGTTCCATTCCGGTCGGCATTCCCTTGCAGAGGCATGGTGAATGCCTTATTTTCTTTTAGAAAAGCGGAAGCGACCCGTTAGTCACGAAGGTCACTGGAAGACTGACGAGGAGGCTGTGGCCGCCGCAGGAAGTCTGAAGTGATCCAAGTGACTGGGAGCTGTAGCTAGACATCACATCTATGTGGCCAACTGATGCACCTTTGATTTCTTCGAAATTCACTCCCTTTCCGCACTTGCACAGGATGTGCTGACTTCGACGTTCACCACAGGACGTGGTGGAAATTAGTCGAAGATCCATTAATGGGCCTGGCTCGCTATTCCCGCAGGACAAGGAAAGCTTCGGCAGCGTTACATCGCACGAAGAAAATGCGAATTTCATTTTCGAGGAGTGTCGTGAATTTCGTTTAAAATCAAGGGGTTTGATTAAAAACTGGATGTCGATAGGATGTTTTAAGTGATGAATGCTTTTTAAACCTTACTGAAATACACCAAGACTCCTACGGGAACAGTGGCCAAATTGAGCTGCATAAATGATCTTGGATTTAGAGCCACCACGTCCTGTGCTAGTCTGTGGAGAGCGAAGTGTATTTCAATGCAGGTAGCAACAAAGTGTTATGAGAATTTCAGCAAGAGTCGAGTTGAGTGCGCGTGTTCGTGACGGGCTTAGAGGAGGATTCAGAAATGAAAGATTTGATCACCGTCCGGGATGTTTCTTTTCGTTATGAAACAGACGGTCCATACCGAGTAAAAAATGTGAATATCACGATACCAAGCGGGGAGTGGCTATCTATTGTGGGCCATAATGGATCTGGTAAATCCACATTAGCTAAACTTCTAAACGGTCTGCTCGTTCCTGATGAAGGAACGATAACCGTAGGAGAAAGAAGAACAGATCAAGAAGAACATCTTTGGGAAATTAGACAGCAAGTCGGTATGGTATTTCAGAATCCCGATAACCAGTTTGTCGGGACAACCGTCCGGGATGATGTTGCATTCGGTCTCGAAAACAATGGTGTTCCACGAGAAGAAATGATCAGAAGAATAGAAGAAGCGCTTGTGAAGGTACAAATGACAGGATTTGAAGACAAAGAACCTCATCAACTATCGGGTGGTCAAAAGCAACGAGTTGCAATCGCTGGCGTACTTGCACAGAAACCATCTGTCATCATCCTTGACGAGGCAACAAGTATGCTCGATCCAATAGGTCGAAAAGAAGTACACAATACGATTCGTGAGCTAAATGAGAAAGACGGCATTACAGTTCTTTCGATTACACATGACTTAGAAGAGGCGATTCAATCTGATCGAATGATTGTGATGAACCAAGGTGAAATGGTTGCTGAAGGTGAACCGCGAAAGGTCTTTCAAAATACAGCTTTGTTATTAGAGGCTGGACTTGAGCTACCGTTCTCGATGAAAGTACAAGAAATGTTAACCGAGAAAGGGATTCAACTTTCGAACCCGACGTTAACAAAAACAGAATTGGTGGATGCGTTATGGAACTATCAACAGAACAAGTAGCACATATATATAGCGAAGGCACACCGAAAGAACATCGAGCTCTTTATGATGTCTCCATAAATGTACCAGCGGGAAGTTTCTATGCAATTATCGGACACACTGGCTCAGGAAAATCAACTCTCATTCAACATTTGAACGGTTTATTGAAACCGACCTCAGGGGCTGTTCATATAGGGAGTAAGACGATTAGGGCGAATGAGAAAGCAAAACAACTAAAAGAAGTTCGTAAACGTGTTGGTATGGTGTTCCAATATCCAGAGCATCAACTCTTTGAAGAAACGATTGAAAAGGATATTTGCTTCGGACCACTTAACTTTGGTGTGGATGAGAAAACAGCAAAGAATAGAGCAAAGGAAACGCTTCGGCTTGTAGGTTTAAACGACGAGTATTTGGAACGCTCACCTTTTGAGCTGAGCGGAGGTCAAATGCGTCGAGTTGCAATCGCAGGTGTGTTAGCGATGAATCCTGAAGTATTAATTTTAGATGAGCCAACAGCTGGTTTAGATCCTAGTGGTCAACGCGAGATGATGGAACTATTTATTTCTTTGCAGAAGGAAAAGAACATTACCATTATTCTTGTTACACACAGTATGGAAGACGCTGCTCGATATGCTGACAAGATCTTCGTTATGGCAAATGGCACCTTATTTATGGAAGGAAGTCCGAAGGAGATATTCGAGCAAGAGGACAAGATTCGTGAAGCCGGCTTGGATATTCCAGAATCAACAAAATTCATTCAGGCGGTTCAAGATCAATTCGGTACTACACTTGAAGCTGGATACACAATTGAGGAAGCGGTAGACCTCGTTGACCGCATAATGAAAGTGGGGTCATCGAAATGATGGATAATATTATTATTGGGCAGTATGTTCCAGGACAGTCCCCTATTCATAGGATGGATCCTCGTGCCAAATTGATTGCGGTCTTTATCTACGTGATTATCGTTTTCCTGGCTAACAATTGGGTCAGTTACGGTGTACTAGGTATTTTCACAATAGGAACAGCATTACTTTCTCGAGTGCCTGTATCGTTTATGATTAAAGGTTTGAAACCGATTCTCTGGATTATCCTATTTACGATGATTTTACACTTGTTCATGACGAAAGAAGGGCCGGTACTGTTTGATCTCGGATTTACGAAAATTCACGAAGGTGGCGTTATTCAAGGAGTTTTCATCGCTTTAAGGCTCTTATTTCTCATTATATTAACTTCATTATTAACCTTGACGACTACACCGATAGATATTACCGATGGAATTGAAAGTGTTCTAGCGCCTTTAAAGAAGGTAAAGTTTCCTGTTCACGAATTCGCTTTAATGATGTCGATCTCCTTACGTTTCATTCCAACACTTTTGCAAGAAACAGAGAAGATTATGAAGGCACAATCCGCAAGAGGGGCTGAGTTCTCAAGCGGCCCGATTAAAGAAAGAGTAAAGGCCTTTATCCCACTCCTGGTCCCACTGTTCGTCAGCGCATTCAAACGAGCTGAAGATCTTGCATTTGCAATGGAAGCGAGAGGTTATCGTGGTGGAGAAGGACGAACCAAACTTCGTTTACTTCAATGGCGAGGAATTGATACACTTTGCCTCGTAAGTGTCGGTCTATTGATTGTTGTTTTGTTTCTATTAAGATCTTAAAGGGTGAGTGTATTGAAACGGATGAGCGGAATCATCAGTTACGATGGTACGAACTTTTCTGGGTATCAAGTTCAACCGGATCAACGTACTGTTCAAGGAAATTTGGAAAAGGTACTGCAGCGCATGCATAAGGGTGAATTTGTAAAAGTAATTGCTTCTGGAAGGACGGATACTGGCGTTCATGCGGTAGGACAGGTCTTTCATTTTGATACCCCTCTTTCAATTGCACCCGATGGCTGGAAACGAGCTTTGAATACCTTATTACCAGATGATATTCGCCTGCTCTCTATCGATGAAGTCGCTTCTAGTTTCCATGCTCGCTATGATGTTTCTGCCAAAGAATATCAATATAGAGTGTTGAGAGCTGATGAAGAGGATGTGTTCAGAAGAAATTTCACCTTTCATTACCCTTTTGCACTCGATATCGATCAGATGAGACGAGCGGCAAACTATTTAATCGGAGAACATGATTTCACTTCTTTTTGTTCAGCAAGAACGGAAGTAGTAGATAAGACGAGAACGATTTACAAGTTGGATATATCAGAATCGGGAGAAGAGCTGATTTTTTCCATTAAAGGGACCGGCTTTCTTTACAATATGGTAAGGATTATTGTTGGTACTTTACTTGAGATTGGTAATGGACGACGAAGTCCTGAAGACATACCAGACATGCTTCTGGCTAAAGACAGAGATGTCACTGGAAAAACTGCACCTGGACACGGATTATATCTATGGGAAGTTAGTTATGAAAAAGAAGAATAAACTCAAAGAAATTGAAATGGACACACTTGACATCGTTGTCTATTTATTATAAGATATTCTTTGGTATTTCTGAAATCCACAAGCCCCGGATTGAAGGAATCGTCGAACTGAAAACACGAATCGTAAATCAAAATAGATTGATTTGTAAAAGAATGAAACAGGAGGGAAATAAATTGCGTACTTATATGGCAAAGCCTAAAGAAGTAGAACGTAAATGGTATGTGGTAGACGCTGCAGGTAAAACACTTGGTCGTCTTTCAACTGAAGTAGCATCTATCCTACGCGGTAAACACAAGCCAACATTCACACCACATGTTGACACTGGTGATAACGTAATTATTTTGAACGCTAGCAAGATCGAATTGACTGGGAAGAAAATGTCTGACAAGCTATACCACCGTCACACTGGACACCCAGGTGGACTTAGAACGAGAACTGCACAGGAAATGCGTGACACGCGTCCTGAAAAAATGCTAGAACTAGCTGTTAAAGGAATGCTTCCAAAGAACAGCCTTGGTCGTAAGATGATTAAGAAGCTTCATGTGTATGCTGGAAACGAACATCCACATCAAGCACAAAATCCTGAACAATACGAACTACGCGGATAAATAATAAGGAGGGTTTAACTTGGCTCAAGTACAATATTACGGAACTGGTCGTCGTAAGTCTTCTGTTGCTCGTGTACGTCTAGTACCTGGTGATGGACGCTTTATCGTAAACGGTCGTGACCTAGAAGAATTTTTCGGACTTGAAACTTTAAAAGTTATCGCAAAACAACCGTTAGTTGAAACGGAAACTGAAGGAAAGTACGATGTACTTGTTAACGTTGATGGCGGTGGATACACTGGACAAGCTGGTGCAATCCGTCACGGTGTTGCTCGTGCACTTCTAGAAGTAGATCCAGAATTGCGTTCTACACTTAAGCGTGCTGGATTCCTTACTCGTGACGCACGTATGAAAGAGCGTAAGAAGTACGGACTTAAAGGCGCTCGTCGTGCACCACAATTCTCAAAGCGTTAATTTTTCATTATACGCACTCAAGACTCTCAACCATTTTTGGTTGGGGGTCTTTTTTTGTTGCTTAATCTTCACATTTAGCTTTACTCCAATTCTCCTCCATATACATACTGTCTTTTACCAAAGTTGCCATGGTATGTTTCGTTTTAACGGTCAAACACTATGGTAAAGGAGGCGAAACAAATGAATGTAATCACCACTTTTAGAGACAGACAATACAAAAAGCGTGTGACCTATGAGCGAAAGCTTTTGCGAGAACTTTCCCTTAATGAAATTAAAACGGAATTTCAACGTTTATTCTTTCCGTTTTTTCAATATAGTTTACTGTATCAAGATGAAATCCAAGACACGTGTATCGATATTGCGATTGAAGCCTTTTTGCTCGGCGGAGAGCATAGCAAATTTGCTTATCACGGGGAATCTCTAGAAAGTATCAAAGATCGAAGTGCACCAACAGAAAAGCGGCTAGCAGATACGTTATTCGAATACTGGCAATTCTGGAGTTATACACCAGACCAAGTACTTGAGTCACTCCATATGTGTTGTGATGCTTACGTACAACGGTGGTGGCGTGAAGGCTTTGAAAAAGGTCAACGTCGGTACCGTATGCGACTTCACTAATTACAGTTAGGCATATTTCCTCCACTTGTCCCATACATATATATCAGTATTGGGTACTGGGAGGGGAAATGGTGAAGTGGAAACGGTGGCTTTTATGGGGCTTAATAGGATTTTGTGCTGCACTTTTACTATATGTCATCAATCAACAAATTCTTACGAACAATTCTTGGTCAACATGGAGCCTACCCTTAACTGGGAAAATCATTGTCCTTGATGCAGGTCACGGAGGTGTGGACGGTGGTGCAGTTGGTAAAGGAGACATTCAAGAGAAAGAAATTGCGCTTGATATCTCATTGAAGCTAAGGGATTACCTGCAACAAGCGGGTGCTTTAGTAATCATGACGCGTGAAACAGATAAGGATCTTGCTGGTGAAGGAACTCAGAGGATTCGACATCGAAAAACAGAGGATCTCCTAAAACGGACAGAAATTGTAAACACATCCAATGCCGACATGTTCATTAGCATACACCTAAATGCTATCCCTTCATCTCGATGGTATGGGGCTCAGGTTTTTTACAATCCTTCCATTGATGAGAACGAGAAAATGGCGAAGTTTATCCAAGATCAAATCCGGTCTAATCTAGAAAATACAACACGTAAAGCGAAGCCGATCAATAACGTTTACATGATTAGGAAAGCTGAAGTGCCTGGTGCACTTGTTGAGGTTGGTTTTCTATCCAATCCGAACGAACGTGAATTGTTGAAGACAAAGCTTTATCAGACCAAAATTGCGGCATCCATTTATCAAGGAATTATGCGATATTATACAAATGAACCAGCTCCTAATGATTAGAGGAGCGGTTTTTTTGGTTATACACAGTACAGATATGAGTCGCTACGTTCATATACTGGAATTCAGTATGTTATACTAGGGTTGGAATGAAAGCGATTAAAAAGGACGGTGTTTGCAGTTATGATGACAGAAGAACAAGTAATAGATATTCTAAAGCCCATACAAGAACCTTTTTTACATAAAAGCATTGTTGAAGCGAACAGTGTGAAGGAAATTCGAGTGAAAGAAAATTATGTGAGTTTGAAAATCGCAATTACTCAAGCGAACTCACCGGAACAAATGCAACTTCAACAAGAAATCGTCAATACGCTGAAAGGTGCAGGAGTTGAATCGGTTGGCTTAAGATTCGAACAGCGACAAGAAGAAGGTCAAACTCAATCAACAAGTGATGAAACGAAGTCATCCGACAAAAAGACGACTTTCATAGCCGTTGCGAGTGGTAAAGGTGGCGTAGGAAAGTCAACGGTCTCTGTAAACCTAGCGACAAGCTTGGCTCGTGAAGGGAAAAAGGTTGGACTTATTGACGCAGATATTTATGGATTCAGTGTACCTGATATGATGGGAATAGCTGAGAGACCTAAAGTCGCAGGTGAACAAATCTTCCCAGTAGAACGATTTGGCGTTAAGGTCATCTCAATGGCCTTTTTCGTAGAAGATAACGCTCCTGTTATATGGCGTGGCCCAATGCTCGGTAAAATGTTAAACAACTTCTTCAACGATATTGAATGGGGCGATATCGACTACATGATTCTCGACCTACCACCAGGAACGGGAGACGTAGCGCTTGATGTTCACAAAATGCTTCCTCAAAGTAAAGAGCTCATTGTTACAACACCTCATCCAACCGCTGCGTTCGTCGCAGCTCGTGCAGGGGCAATGGCGTTGAAAACAGATCATGATGTTCTAGGTGTCATTGAAAACATGGCTTATTTCGAAAGCAAAAAGACGGGAGAGAAAGAGTACGTCTTTGGTCAAGGTGGAGCGGATAAGTTAACAGAGGAGCTCCAAACAGAAGTGATTGGACGTATTCCTTTAGGTCAGCCAGAAATGCGCGATGATGATTTTGCGCCATCTGTGTATACTGCTGATTCGAAGATCGGAAAGATTTATCAAGACATCGCTAAGAAAGTGATTGAAAAAGTAGAGAAATAAACACAAGAAAAGAGGACGGCAATTTTGTCGCCCTCTTTTTTCTATTGTCACTTCATTATTGTCCTTCTTCTTGACCGCCACCGCCGGAATCTTCTTGTGATTTTGAATCTTTCTTCAAGGAGTCACCACTTTTGATTTCTTCTTGTACGGTTTTCTTAATCATATCGGCGATTTGAGCTTTCATTAATGGACTTTCGAACGTTTCCATCAGGACTTTCTTCTGTTGTTCTCTGTATTTTTGAGATGTTAGCAGATCCATGACTTCCTTCTCAAGCTCAGGGTCTTTCATCAGTTCAATCATTTTCTTACGGTATTCTGGATCGTCCATCATCTTTTTCATTAACTCTTCGTTTTGTTTTTTCATGCTTTTGGCTAGAGCTTCAGCTGTTTTCGGGTCTTTCATCAGCTCTTTCCAAAAATCTTGTCCCTTTTTCGAGGTTAATATATCTTCAATGGTTTTCTTAACGAATGGTTGGTCCATTACGAGTTCTGACTTGATCTTTTCATCAGTTAATACTTCTTTAATGGCTTTCTTACCATCATCCGTCTTTAAAATATCGACAAGCATTTTTTTCGTTTCTTCATAATTGCCTTTTTCTTCAGCAGCAGCAGGTGTACAACCCTGCATATATATAAGTCCGAAGGCAATCACAAGGACGAACATCCAGTTTTTCATCTAGAGTGCCCCTTTCAAAAATTAAAATCTTACCTTTAGCGTTCGAGAAAGTTGTGACAAATATGCGGACTAAATAAAGGAAACTAGCTTTTTTTGAAGTGGATTGGTACAATCGAGACGAGCAAAATTAAAGGGGAATATCATACGTGAATATAAAGAAATGGATTTATTTATTTTTTACAACATTAATCATTGGAGGAGCTAGTTCCGTAATTGTAGGAATGCTTCTACGTTGGCAGGATATCGAGAGTGGGGCTAGTCTGTTCGTCATGATTGCTTGGCTTATGGGATTCGGATTCATTTTCAGTATCATTAGCCAAATGGGTTACTTTGCTTATTTAACGATTCATCGATTTGGTCTTGGGATATTCAAATCGGTTCAACTTTGGAGCTGGGTACAAATACTAGTGCTCGCGTTTGTCGTTTTTGACTTGTTCTATTTGCGTTTTGTCGCATTTGAAGAATTATCTATGTTTAATTTATTATTCGTTCCGTTTGCGCTACTTGCCTTTGGAGCGGTTGTCGCATATATCAAAATGAAAGAGACGAATAAAGGAGCATTCATACCAACCTTATTCTTCATGGTTGCAGTAACGACGATTGAATGGATACCAGTATTGAAGCAAGGAGATAGTTTATGGCTTTGGCTATCGATTGTTCCATTATTAGCATGTAACGCATGGCAAGTTCTCATCCTACACAGATTAATCCACAAAAAAAGTTGAGCATACCGCTCAACTTTTTTTATTTGATTTCTTTTCTCTTCGTATCCGTGTTGGCGATTAATTCTCCTACAGTCGAAAATGTATAATGATCACTTCTTAATTGATCAAGGATATCTTTTAATGCATCCTTCGTTTGTTTTACTGAATCGGAAGCGTGAAGGAGTACAATATCTCCGCCATTAGCTTCAGAAATGACGGTCTCGGTGATTTGATCTGCACCAGGGTTTTTCCAATCATTCGGATCAATGCTCCATTGGACGATCGTATGATTTAATTTCTCCGCAATTTCTAACACGGTTTTGTTGAATGCCCCATTAGGTGGACGTAACAGTCGAGTGGGTTTTCCTGTCAAAGCCTCAATGACTTGTTGTGCTCTCGTGATATCCTTCCTAATTTGAGCATCTTCAAGCTCCGTATAACTTTTGTATCGATATCCTAGGCTTCCAATTTCATGCCCGTTTTTCACAATTTTTTCTACAATATCAGGATGACGCTCTGCCCATTCACCTGAAATGAAGAATGTTGTATCGTTTATGTTCTCTCTTTCTAATAAATCGAGAATTTCATGTATACGTTTTTCCCCCCAGCTGACATCGAAAGTGAGCGCAATCTTTTTCCCTTTCTCTTCGCCTTGATAAATGGCTCTTGGCTCACCATCCTTTGTTTTGAACACTTCTAAGTTCTTTGATTCTACAAATGCTATTAGTGCCGCAAAGAATGAAGCAATTAAGATGATTAGGTACTGCTTCATTCGTTTTCCGTTAATGATCCAAAAGAAGTTCATCGCGATTCCTCCTGTCCATATTACCTAGTACATGTATATGTCTATATGGACAAGATAGACCTTGGCCCAACTTATTCGTGATGAAATCTTGTCATGGAATAGAAAATGGAAAAAGTAGGGATAATGATTAAAAAAACACGAAGGATGGATTCCATGCTTGGATTTGTTTTGAATGATAAAGAAGTTAAGGAAATGGAATACCTTTTGAAAAAGGAACTAGAAGAACTACTTCACGATATGGAAGACAAAAGAATAGAAGGTATTATCAAGCGCGCAATGGAGGAGAGATATCAATTGGTTTTCAAGATCTTTCAGCGCTTTTCGAATCCAGCAGATTGTGTGAAATACATGAGGCATAGAATATCGAATCAAAAATAAATGCTACTTTCGTAATGAATGCTTTACTTTTCTCTTCTCTTGAGGCTCGTTTTACTGCTATTATTAAAGGAGCCTTGCACATACCACCGCTAAAGGTATTATCAATCTCCTTTCAGCAAAATGAGCACCGACTTTTAGGGGACAAATGAAATAAAAAAGTGTTTGACAGTAAACAGAAATCTTGATATTATATTTTCTGTTGCCGCAAAAACAAGCCAACAGCTAATTAAAACTAATTTTAAAAAGTTGTTGACATCGTAATTGCGGAAATGATACATTATTTAAGTCGCCAAAAACGACAAAGAAAAACACCGATGAACGACACCAGTCGAAATCGGAAAATCAGCTCTTTGAAAACTGAACAAAAGCCAAGCGTGAAACACGGGTCTTTTTATAAAGAACCCTGAATCAATTTCGATTTAAAATTATGAGCAAGTC
>NZ_JAKIJS010000003.1 GCF_021608225.1 Pseudalkalibacillus berkeleyi | reverse complement strand
AGAGGTCACACCCGTTCCCATGCCGAACACGGAAGTTAAGCTCTTCAGCGTCAATGGTAATTGGGGGCTTCCCCCTGTGAGAGTAGAACGTCGCCGGGCCAACCATTTTTAGTTTCAATGATTATTCCACAGTAGCTCAGTGGTAGAGCTATCGGCTGTTAACCGATCGGTCGCAGGTTCGAGTCCTGCCTGTGGAGCCATTTGCTTCCATAGCTCAGCAGGTAGAGCACTTCCATGGTAAGGAAGAGGTCAGCGGTTCGAACCCGCTTGGAAGCTCCACACAAAGTAAATAATGGCCCCTTGGTCAAGTGGTTAAGACACCGCCCTTTCACGGCGGTAACACGGGTTCGAATCCCGTAGGGGTCACCATTCATTGGAGGATTAGCTCAGCTGGGAGAGCACCTGCCTTACAAGCAGGGGGTCGGCGGTTCGATCCCGTCATCCTCCACCATTTGCTGGCCTAGCTCAATTGGTAGAGCAACTGACTTGTAATCAGTAGGTTGGGGGTTCAAGTCCTCTGGCCAGCACCATTTTTATTGTTTCTTATAAGACTTGATAGTCTTTTTTATGTTGGAGGGGTAGCGAAGTGGCTAAACGCGGCGGACTGTAAATCCGCTCCCTCCGGGTTCGGCGGTTCGAATCCGTCCCCCTCCACCATTTTTATTTTAGTGTAGGCTTCATTTTTTAGCATGAGCCATTAGCTCAGTCGGTAGAGCAACGAACGTTACTACATATGACTTTGCTATGAGTTGTCCCGACACAGCCATCTACGGTAGGATTACTTGTAGAGGAAGGGACATAAAGGTGATTAGGCTTCATTTTTTAGCATGAGCCATTAGCTCAGTCGGTAGAGCATCTGACTTTTAATCAGAGGGTCGAAGGTTCGAGTCCTTCATGGCTCACCATTTATCCTTCGATGAGACTCTCACCTACGGTTCTCCTGCAGAAGCGTAGTGGATCAGGTGAAATCAGCAAGACTAGCTAACGCGTCGGAGCCCTTAACGTCTCACGAGTGTAGATTCACTCTGGTTGGATATGATAGAATATAAATATGCGGGTGTAGTTTAGTGGTAAAACAAGAGCCTTCCAAGCTCTGGTCGTGAGTTCGATTCTCATCACCCGCTCCATTGGGGCCTTAGCTCAGCTGGGAGAGCGCCTGCCTTGCACGCAGGAGGTCAGCGGTTCGATCCCGCTAGGCTCCACCAATACATAACTTATTAAAATCTCTGAACACATTGTTCAGAGATTTTTTTGCATTTAAATGTAAACGCTTTATAATTATCCAAAACTAAGGAAGAATAGGTTGATATACCGTATAAGTATACAAGTTTGTGTCTAGTTGAACCAAGGGGTGAAGAACCTCTACAATAGAAGGTAGAGTGAAATCATGAGGAGGAAAAGTATGAACAAGAATATCGGAATTTTAGGCGTCCCTATGGACCTTGGACAGATGCGCCGAGGCGTAGATATGGGGCCAAGTGCTATGAGATATGCTGGTTTAATTGAACGTTTAGAAAACATCGGATATGATGTTGAAGATCATGGTGATGTTGAAATCCCTCAAAGAGAAAAAGTAGCTAGCACAGAAACGAATTTAAAGAATTTACAAGGTGTAATTGAAGCGAGTACTTTATTGGCGAATGGCGTGGACAAGATTATTGAAGATGGACACTTCCCACTTGTTTTAGGTGGAGACCACAGTATCGCGATTGGAACACTAGCTGGCGTTTCAAAGCATTATAAGAATTTAGGTGTTATTTGGTATGATGCACATGGTGATTTAAACACAAGTGATACTTCACCAAGCGGAAACATTCACGGTATGCCACTTGCGGTCAGCTTGGGAATTGGTCATGAGAAGCTGAAAGACATTGGCGGATACGGACCTAAAGTGAAGCCAGAAAACATTGTCATAATAGGAGCCCGTTCATTAGATGAAGGTGAACGTGAATTGATACGTGAAAAAGGAATTAAAGTATACACGATGCACGAAATCGATCGTATGGGTATGTCTAAGGTGATGGAAGAAGCAATTGAATATGTTTCAAAAGATACCGATGGCGTACATTTGAGCTTAGACTTAGATGGATTAGATCCTGCAGAGGCTCCTGGAGTTGGTACACCTGTACTTGGAGGTATTAGCTACAGAGAGAGTCATCTAGCTATGGAAATGCTAGAAGAGGCGAAAATTATTACTTCAGCTGAATTTGTTGAAGTCAATCCGATTTTGGATGACAAGAATAAAACGGCTACATGTGCAGTAGGCTTAGTCGGATCTTTATTCGGTGAAAAATTAATCTAATGAATTGTAAATGAGCTGACCCTGAAGACGTCTTGATGTCTTTATTATAGGGTTAGCTTTTATTAATGAGGTTATCTAGATCAAGCAATCTTGGACTTCAATGTTTCTTCATAGCACATCTACTACTATCAATCATATTTTATAAAAAATAGTTGATCGAGGGTGTGTAATGATAAAGAAATATGGTACGGCACTCAACTGTATTGATGGTAGGACTCAAATTCCTATAATAATGTGGCTAAGAAAACATTATGGGCTTGATTATGTAGATTTAATCACTGAGCCTGGAATGGACCGGGTATTGTCTCAAGGTAAAAAGAGTGAGTTAAAGCGATTAAAAGGGAAAGTGAACATTTCAATAGACGCTCATGATTCACAATTAGTTGCAGTTGTAGGACACTATGATTGTGCTGCAAACCCTGTCAGTAAGTTTAAACACATACATGACATTAAGCAGGGAATTAATGTGGTTCAATCGAGGGGACTTCCGGTTCGTGTAGTTGGACTTTGGGTTGATGACTGTTGGCAAGTACATGTGATTAGTTGATTCATTGCAATCATTTAAAACGAAAAAAAAGCAACTCTAACAATAGAGTTGCTTAATTAATGACTAAGACACTTGTATGATTTCACTCTTGATTACATCGTATCGATTAAGGAGATCATCTAGGTACTGACTGATTTCAACTACCTCGGTGGAAAACAACGGTTTTTCTTTCGCCAAGGACAACATTCTCTTTCTGGAGGTCTCAATTTCCTTCAACAGATAACGTTCTTCAGCTGACAATCCGCCCACCCACTTTCGCTCATAATGGTTGTTAATCATAATACCCTTTATTTGAGAAGATAAACCTATTTTTACAAAAATGTTCCTCACCTGGAAGTTTTCCCGTGTTAAAATATTACAAGAAACATATGGATACGGAATGATGTATTTTTTATTATCGCAAAATCGGGGGTTTCCTATATGGATATGACGGTGAAACGGTTGGTCCGCTTAGTGAAGAAAGGGGATCAAAAAGCGTTCGAAGAAATCGTTGAAATTTACAAAGATAAGGTGTATCACATCGTATATCGAATGCTTGGTAATGTACATGAATCGGAAGACATCGCTCAGGAAGCATTTGTACGCGCATATATACATATCGAGAAATATAATGATGCACATAAATTTTCTACTTGGTTGTATCGTATTGCAACCAATTTAACAATTGATCGTATTAGAAAGAAGAAGCCAGATTACTACTTAGATGCAGAGGTTCCAGGTGGTGAAGGGTTAACGCTTTATTCGCAGGTTGCTGTAGCGGAACAATTA
This sequence comes from Pseudalkalibacillus berkeleyi, assembly GCF_021608225.1. Taxonomy (NCBI): domain Bacteria; kingdom Bacillati; phylum Bacillota; class Bacilli; order Caryophanales; family Fictibacillaceae; genus Pseudalkalibacillus; species Pseudalkalibacillus berkeleyi. Next base: position 85,106 of record NZ_JAKIJS010000003.1, on the reverse strand, counting down.
CCTGAAGAAAAAGTTGAAACCTTTGAGCTTCAAGAACGTATACAAAGAGAAGTTCTACATTTACCTCCCAAATATCGTTCTGCAATTACATTAAAATATTTGGAGGAACTATCACTTAAGGAAATAAGCGAGATTTTGCAAATACCGGTTTCCACAGTCAAAACAAGGATACACCGAGGACGAGAAGCACTGAGAAAAAGGTTGAAAGATCTAGATGGATAGGAGGATATGTAATGAAGTGTGATAGAAAATATTCGTCCTATATGCATAAATGGATAGACGAAAGTATTGAACCTCTTGAAAAAATTGAATTGCTCAGACATACCCAAAGTTGCTCAGACTGTCATGAGAGGTTTGAAGAATTGAAAAACACGGATCGGATGCTGCAAAGTCATCATTCGATTAAAGCGCCAAATGGTTTTACTTCAAAAGTGATGGATCGTTTGCCACGTGAAAAATCAACCTCTAAAATGCGTAGGTGGTTTAAACATCACCCTTTATTAACGGCAGCAGTTTTGTTTCTCGTATTAATGTCAGGATCTCTATATAGCGAATGGGAAAGCGATATATCAGTGACAGCAAACGGTGCACAAGTAACGATTGATGAAGAAAGTAAAAGAGTCATTGTACCAGAAGGTGAAACCGTAAAAGGAGACCTGGTCGTACGTAATGGTGATGTAGAGATTGCAGGTAAGGTCGAAGGCGATCTGACAGTGATTAATGGCAAACATTATTTGGCTTCTGCAGGACATGTAGCGGGAGAAAGTGAAGAAATCCACCAAATTACAGAATGGGTTTGGTATCGCTTGAAAGAAGGCGTAACGGGTATATTGAGTTGGTTTGATTAATAAGTAATCGATTAAGAAAAATTGACCAAAAGAGCAAACTTGACTTACCATTGGACAAGTCTTGTCTCTTGAGGTCATTTTCTTTTTTCAATAGATGCACAATACGATTGAATAGCGCGCAAATGCTTTTATGTAAACATACGGTGCTATATGCTTGTAATGTTTCGAAAAATAGAAATAGCCACAAATTATGATATAATGTAGAAGTTACACTAGTAACAAACTGACCATTGTTGGAAACAATGAAATTAAGTTGATCAGTTTGGAGGATGAGCGATGTTTCCAATAGGAGACTTTAATGTACTAAATTACATAAATGATATTATTGATATCCTCTTAGTCACCTATGTGATCTACAAGCTTATCATGCTCATAAAAGGCACTAAGGCGATACAACTATTGAAAGGTATTACCGTCATCGTAGCGGTCTGGTTCTTTAGTGGAATTTTCAAGCTCAACACACTGAACTGGTTAATGAATGAGGCGATTACATACGGAATCCTTGCCATTATTATCATATTCCAACCTGAACTCCGTCGAGCACTTGAACAGCTTGGTCGAGGACGGTTCTTTTCACGTGGCATGATTGCGGAAGAAGAGAAGAATATGAAGACCATTGAAGCTTTAATGAAAGCAACGAATTATATGGCGAAGCGTCGTATTGGAGCTCTTATTACGATCGAAAGAGAAACGGGTCTAGACGATTACGTAGAAACAGGTATTCCAATTAATGCTCATCTGAGCTCCGAGCTATTAATTAATATCTTTATTCCGAATACACCACTGCATGATGGTGCGGTCATCATCAACGATGATCAAATATTAGCGGCTGCAAGCTATCTACCTTTATCAGAAAGTCCATTCATCTCAAAAGAGCTTGGAACAAGACACCGTGCGGCCTTGGGGATATCGGAAGTAACAGATGGACTGACCTTGGTAGTATCTGAAGAAACTGGACATGTTTCCCTTACGAAAAATGGTGAGCTCTACCGTAACTTAGATGAAGACATGTTACGAAAACTATTAGAGGCTGAAATCATGAATAAATCAAAAGCAACTTCCTCATCAAAGTGGAACTGGAGGGGGAAGAAGAATGGATAAGCTGCTTAAAAGTCATTGGTTTGTTAGAATCACCGCCTTTTTGGTCGCTTTGATGATGTATACATCCGTAAACATTACGAATCAGGATGCAACGGATACGGAAGAGGATGTTCGAAACGGAGAAGGTCCGATTTATAAAACCGTTTCTGTTGAGGCGGAATACGATGAGAGTAAGTATGAACTTATGGGCTTACCAAAAACCGCAGCTGTTGAATTTCAAGGATCACGAGCAGACCTTACGAAATTGAATCTACAACGTGGTCAAACCGCATTCGTTGATCTCTCAGATAAAGGTCCGGGTCAATATGAAGCAACCTTGAAAATGAGTAATATACCAAACGGTGTGGAATATGCCTTTGAAGAACCAACGGTATCCGTTACTCTTCATGAGAAGAAGACGGAAACTTTCCCAGTTACGATACAGCTTCTAGATGTAGATGAATTGCCAGAAGGGTATATTGCTGGCACACCAGAAGCGGATCAGAAAGAAATTGAAATCACGGGTGCAAAAGAAATCATTGATGAAATTAAATACGTTCGAGCATTCGTTAATGTAGGAACTGCAAAAGAAACGTTCACACGAGAAGTGAAGATTCAAGCACTAAATAAGAGCTATGATCCGATTGATATTAAGATCGATCCTGCAACTACGGAAGTCACTGTACCGATTGATAACCCGAATAAGGATGTCGATCTGTCGGTTGAAAGTAAAGGTTCTCTTCCTGATGGGGTTGAGTTGAAATCGATTACGCCAGAGAACAAGGATGTTACCATTCATGCACCAAAGGAATTATTGGATCGCTTAGATTCAATCAAGATTCCAGTTGACTTAAGTAATATTACAGAAGATAAAACGATTGAAGTTAGTGTTCCATTACCGGACGGAGCATTTTATGCATCTCCCGGTAAAGTGAAAGTCAAAATCGATGTCGAAAAAGTAGAGGAATCCTCTAGTGATTCAACTAATGAAACGGCAAGCTCAAGAACGTTTGAAGATGTGCCAATTAATATTCGAGGGTTATCAGATAACCAGGAAGCCGCCATTCGTACACCTGAAAAGGGCGTAATGGATTTGACGGTCCAAGGTGATGAAGAAGCCTTGAAAGATTTATCAGAAGAAAGTATTACAGCATTTATTGATGCACAGAATTTATCTGAAGGTGAACATGACGTAGAAATCAATGTAGAATTACCAGAAGCATTTACGTATCAGAACGAGATTAAGAAAGCGACCTTAACCATCAGCGAAACAACGGCTTAGAGAAGAATGTTATAACAACGATAGCAAAAGTGCTATGCGTTATAACATCTACTGATTGCGAATAGGGAAGAAGGAGCGAATTATTGCATGGGTAAATATTTTGGAACAGACGGAGTCAGAGGTGTAGCAAATACCGAACTAACACCTGAATTAGCATTTAAATTAGGGCGTTTCGGCGGTTATGTTCTGACAAAAGAAACCCAAAAACCGAAAATTATCATTGGAAGAGATACGCGTATTTCTGGACATATGCTTGAAGGGGCTTTAGTAGCCGGTCTATTATCGATCGGAGCTGAGGTTATGCGTTTAGGTGTCATTTCTACACCAGGTGTTGCTTATTTGACGAAGGCACTAGGTGCACAAGCAGGCGTTATGATTTCAGCATCACATAATCCTGTAGGAGATAATGGCATTAAGTTCTTTGGGTCAGATGGATATAAATTGTTAGATCATCAGGAGCAAGAAATTGAAGAACTTATTGATATGGAAAAAGATAACCTTCCAAGACCAACAGGAATGGACCTTGGTCTAGTCAGTGATTATTTTGAAGGCGGGCAGAAGTACCTCCAGTTCTTAAAGCAGACTGTAGATGAGGATTTCTCTGGTCTTCGAATTGCTCTTGATTGCGCGCATGGTGCAGTATCCTCATTAGCACCACATTTATTCGCTGACCTAGATGCAGATATTACGACAATCGGAGCGTCTCCTAACGGATTGAATATTAATGATGGTGTCGGTTCAACGCATCCAGAGAGTTTAGTTGAGCTTGTAAATGAGAAGGAAGCGGATGTAGGACTTGCTTTTGATGGGGATGGAGATCGACTCATCGCAGTTGATGAGAACGGTCAAATCGTCGATGGCGACCAAATCATGTTCATATGTGCAAAGCATATGGCAAAAGAAGGACGTCTTAACCATGATACAGTTGTTTCAACTGTAATGAGTAATCTTGGATTCTACAAAGGGCTTGAGGAGGCTGGCGTTGCCTCTGAGCAAACAGCAGTTGGAGATCGTTACGTGATGGAACGTATGCGTGAAGGCGATTTCAACCTTGGTGGAGAACAATCTGGACATATCATCTTTTTGGATCATGGTACGACGGGTGATGGGTTACTTTCAGCACTCCAGCTCGTTAATATCATGAAAGTGACGAAGAAACCATTATCAGAGCTTGCAGGGGAAATGAAGAAGTTTCCACAATGCTTGAAAAATGTAAAAGTCACAGATAAACATAAAGTGATGGAGAACCCGAGTGTGAAAGAAGCGATTCAAACTGTAGAAGCTGAGACGAACGGGAACGGACGGGTTCTTGTTCGCCCTTCAGGTACAGAGCCACTCGTTCGAGTGATGGTAGAAGCGCCGACAGTTGAATTATGTGAAGAATATGCGGACAAAATTGTACGTGTAGTCGAAAGTGAATTAGGGTATATAGAACAATAAGGGTCATAAATGATTGACCGATACGAATACTATGCAGGGAGCAGCTCGCACACACGAAACGAGCTGCTTTTGCATAAGTTTAAATAGGATTTAGTTCGGATCGATCAACGAGCAGTAGTTTAAATATTTTTCGTTGACGCATGATTTATTCTAGTGTATGATATTTCCATTCGAGCAAAAAGTAAGGAGGATCGTGAAAGTAATACAGTATTATAAAAGCGCCTGGACTATTTCATCGGATGTTGATCCGACACCGCGGCGGTGATAGGAAATAGTTGACGAGGAAAGAGGTTTATCGAATTCGATCGGCGGATGCCTCTCGGTTTACATCGACCGGAAGAATCATACTGAAAACACTTAGGTGACTTTGTGAACAAAGGTATGAATCGGATGTAACAATACTAATAGATGTTGGGGGAAATTTCCCCTTTAGGCTGATTGCCCCCCAACAGGGAGGTTTATTTATATGTGTGGAATTGTTGGATATATTGGAAATGAAGATACGAAAGAGATTTTGTTAAAAGGGTTGGAAAAGCTTGAGTACCGTGGATATGATTCTGCTGGTATCGCAATTATGAACGACGATGGTGTACATGTTTTCAAGGAAAAAGGACGAATTGCGACTTTACGTGAAAACGTAGATGAGAAAGTACCAGCGACAACTGGAATTGGACATACACGTTGGGCAACGCATGGTGCACCGAGCAAAACAAATGCTCACCCACACCAAAGTGCTTCTAGCCGTTTTACACTCGTTCACAACGGTGTGATCGAAAACTTTACACAAGTTCGTAAAGAGTTCTTGAAAGATGTTGAGTTAGTCAGTGAAACGGATACAGAGATTATTGTTCAAATGATTGAGCACTTTGTGAAAGAAGGACTCGAAGTAGAAGCAGCATTTCGCGAAACACTTTCATTATTGAAAGGCTCTTATGCACTTGCTCTACTTGATAACGAAAACCCTGAAGTCATTTATGTAGGAAAGAATAAAAGTCCTTTACTAGTCGGATTAGGAAATGGATTCAATGTCGTTGCGAGTGACTCAATGGCAATGCTTCAAAAGACAGACCAATTCGTTGAATTAATGGACGAAGAAATCGTGCTCGTTTCAAAAGAGAATGTAACGATTAAGAATTTAGATGGTGAAGTAAAGGAACGTGCGCCTTTCACTGCAGAGCTTGATGCATCTGATATTGAAAAAGGTACTTATCCGCACTACATGCTGAAGGAAATTGATGAGCAACCGATCGTCATCCGTAATATCATTAATCAATATCAAGATAAGAATGATCAAATTAAATTAGACGATGATATCCGTAAAGCGATGAAAAAGACAGACCGTATTTACATTGTAGCTTGTGGTACTTCTTATCATGCGGGTCTTGTCGGTAAAGAATTGATTGAAAAAGTTGCTGAAGTGCCTGTAGAAGTGCACATCGCAAGTGAATTCTCATACAACATGCCAATGCTTTCAGAAAAGCCATTATTTATCTTTATTTCTCAAAGTGGAGAAACGGCAGACAGCCGTGCAGTACTCGTGCAGGTGAAGAAGCTTGGTCATAAGGCACTTACAATTACAAATGTACCTGGCTCAACGCTTTCTCGTGAAGCGGACTACACAATGCTTTTACATGCAGGACCTGAGATCGCAGTAGCATCTACAAAGGCATATACCGCTCAAATTGCAGTTCTTTCGATACTTGCTGCAGACACTGCAAAAGCAAAAGGCATTGACATGAGCTTTGATCTGATCAAGGAATTGAGTGTCGTTTCGAACGCGATTGAAGCATTATGTGATCAAAAAGAAGAGTTCGAAGCTATTGCTCGAGAATATCTTTCTGTCACTAGAAACTGCTTCTTTATCGGACGCGGCATGGACTATCATGTCGTTCAAGAAGGTGCCCTTAAGCTTAAGGAGATCTCCTACATCCAAGCAGAAGGATTTGCTGGAGGAGAACTGAAGCACGGTACGATCGCGCTTATTGAAGAGGGTACACCAGTGATTGCACTTGCTACACAAGAGCATGTGAACTTGAGCATTCGTGGAAACGTGAAAGAAGTCGCTGCACGTGGTGCATACACATGTACAGTAAGTATGAAAAGCTTAGCGGACGAAGAAGATCGCGTCATCATTCCAGATGTACACGCGTACCTCACACCGCTCGTAAGTGTCATCCCTATGCAACTGATCTCCTACTACGCAGCACTGCACCGTGACTGCGACGTAGATAAGCCAAGAAACCTGGCAAAATCAGTAACTGTAGAATAACAGCACAGAAATTGAAGATAGATCCTAAAACGTTCCTAAAAGCCATTAATGGCTTTTAGAGAACGTTTTTTATTTGATCTTGTTTACTTTTTTTAATGTAAAAGGATAAATGGAATAGGAGTTACACTCAAATCGGGAAAACTTCATTTTTAGGGGAGGATAGACCTTCTATCTTGCCCTCAAATAGGGAAATCTTCATTTTTAGGGGAGGATAGACCATCTACCTTACCCTCAATTAACATTAAAAAATTACCGTGCTCTGGAAGTCATCAATACCTCCAGCGCACGGTTTTATTGGTTAAAAACGATGCTTGTCCATTTCTAAGGATTGCACCTTCTGAGGGTTGGTTGTCTTAGAATACGTAATGCCTGATCGATGTCATCTACATCAATATAAATCAGTGTTTCTTCTCCAATAACCATTGATCTCACTTTTACTTTGCACCATAGTGCGCCATAGAGTGTGTTTAAGATGCCAGGTGTTACAGGAGGAAAGCCAAAGACTTTTATAACGTCGTATTCACAGAATTTAATGCCTAATAATTTTAGGATTCTTCTCGTCAAATTGATATCTCGTTCTGTTTGTGTTGTAGGTGTTCCGACGACAACTTGTACAAAGTTTGGCCCAATAATTTCTCTGTGTTGTAAATAAGCAGTGATATTAATATTGTTCATTGCTACTTCATTTAGAAATTCACTTAACATTGGGTCGTTGGTTTCAAAAGTAAATTGTCTATAGCGTTGAGTTTGAAATTCATTTTTTATTGTATCCATTTATTCCTCACCTCCTATAGCAATTAATATATGAAGGTGGCAATGAATGGGAACTGCTGTTGACTATGCTTGTTTCCTAATGGTGAATGTACCTATCAAAAAATGTGCCGAAGTCATTGATGACCTCGACACATTTTTCATGTTTCTGGATAATAGATGATCATGCTTAATTTTGTGGTTTCGTTTCCGGAATTTGTGTAGGTGTGGGGATTGTCCGCTTTGAACTTAAGTGAATCACCTTCATGGATTGAATAGGTCTTGTTCTGTATCGTAACAGTCAACGTGCCGCTGAAAACGGTAATGCATTCGATGGTCCCTGGTCGATGCGGTTCTGATTGTAAAGCAGCTCCGGAATCTAGTTCAACATCATACATTTCAAATGGTTTCTGATTTTCAAATGTGAAAGAGGGGTAAAGTCGATACCGACCGTCATCTTCAAGTAACGGTTCGATTTCTCCTTTTCTTACAACTTCAGTTCCAGGCATTTCATACTCAATAAGTGATGTGAATGGTATTTTTAATCCGTTCGCAATTTTCCATAGGGTGGATATGGTAGGATTAGATTCGTCTTTTTCGATTTGGCGTAATAGGCTTTTACTTACACCCGTTATAGAAGATAATTCATCTAGACTCATTTTTCTTTTTGTGCGTATCCGCATTAAGTTATCAGATATGACACTTTGAATGTGTTCCATTTCAAATCCTCCCACTGTACATTATAATGGTCGTTTTGTATACTATAATAAATTCATTAAATTAATCTATTTGTTCATTATAATAATTTTATCATACATATGAGAATGTAGGTGAGTTTTTGAAGCGTGTACATTATAGCTGGATCATCTTAGTTGTCACATTTTTTGCGATCATTGTAGCGGGTATTATCCGATCTTCATCAGGTGTTTTTATCGATCCGTTTGAGAACGAGTTCGGTTGGGATCGCTCGATCATCTCATTAGCATTTGCCATTAGTCTCTTTCTTTATGGGATATCAGGACCGTTCATGGCTGCACTTGTTGAAGTGCTTGGCTTAAAGAAAATGATGCTCATTTCGATGTCAACTTTACTAGTTGGTATTATTTTAACCTTTATTATGCAGGATTCATGGCAACTCATATTAATTTGGGGTGTCATCATTGGGCTTGGTTCAGGCCTTTTCTTAACCGTCCTTAGCCCTTATGTCGCAAATCGATGGTTTGAGAAGAGAAGGGGACTCGCGGTCGGTATTTTGACAGCGAGTACCGCAACAGGCCAACTCATTCTACTTCCTGTGCTTGCAGTCATCATTGAACAATATTCATGGCGTCATGCGATTGGGTTAATTCTCACCTTATGTATGATCATGCTGTTCATTATCCTATTGTTTATGAAAAATTCCCCTAAAGAAGTAGGCATCCTTCCGTATGGTCTTTATGAAGAACCTGAGGAAGATCAAAATGTGCAGCAAAGAAACCCGATCATTATTGCGTTTAATGGATTACGAGAAGCAGTGAAAGTGAAAGAGTTTTGGTTGCTAGCTGGTAGTTTCTTCATATGTGGTTTGTCGACCAGTGGCCTGATCGGTACGCACTTTGTGTCGTATTGTATTAGCTATGGTATACCACTCGTTACAGCAGCTTGGATGCTATCGTTTATGGGGATCTTTGACTTGGTTGGAACGACGATATCTGGATGGTTATCTGATCGCTTTGATAATCGTTGGTTGTTGTTCTGGTATTATGCATTTCGAGGCGCGTCCCTTGTATTACTGCCATTTGCCCTTAGCGAAGGATCAATTGCGATGCTAGCGATTTTTTCGATATTTTACGGACTAGATTGGATTGCAACTGTTCCACCAACAATCAGCATATCGAGACAAATTTTCGGAGTAAGGAAAAGTGGAATTGTTTACGGTTGGATTTTCGCATCTCATCAAGCAGGAGCGGCTGTTGCTGCTTTTAGCGGAGGGGTCGTTTATAAAATCTTCAACTCATATACGTGGGCTTTTTTCTTAGCGGGAATCTTTTGTGTAGTCGCAAGTCTCTTTGTCATTTTGATTAAAAAACAAGAAATAAACCATACAATTACACCAAATTACAAAACTTTATAAAAATTTGTGGAAATAAGGTTTTAAATGATTGAAATGAGGGAATAGAAACTTACTATGTTATGTGAGGAGGGGGAGTATGCAAGTCATTAAGCAGTTGGACAAGAAGCCCAGCACACTGAAGTACTCAGCCGATCCCAACATTAATAAACTCACTGAACAACAGAAGAATGACAAAAAATTGGAATTTAAGCCAACGTTCCTCAATCCATGCTAACAATGTTCAACTAGATAATGAATGTTTGACCTAAGTAATCGCTTAGGTCAATTTTTTTTGTCTCGGGAATTGTTGTCACTTGATGATGGTGTTTTCAATTCTACACTTTTGCAATATTGACTCAGTCCTATTGCGCTGAATAGCAATAACACCAATCCTCCGAGAAATGAACCAAACCACATGATTTTTGTTTCTTTACTCATTTCATATCACCTCGCTTCTTACCATTCCCAATGAATGATGAAAACATGAGGCTTGTCCATATCTGAGTGTACCTATTGTTGATCTTTATGAAGGAAGTCTTTCGTAAAAGCGATCGCAGTCATTGTCGCACCAGCCAATTGCGCATAACTCCCAAAGGCTTGTATTTGTGTACCTTCATCTACTTCGTCTTTTAAAATGGACAATACACCCATAGCTTCAATCATTGCACCGAGTGACTGAATCAGTTCACCTTGTGAGGCAAATTCTGCATTTAACAAATCGCTTTCCGCGAGTGAGACGGATTCGAAGAACGCTCCTATGGATTGAATGGAGTCCCCAAGAATATCGAGTTTCAAGCCCTCTACTTCATGGCCACTAATAATTAAATAAGAAGCTTTTGAGTTCGTAATATTTCCAGCAGACTGAAACCAAGCACCGAGGATCCCTTCAACGTCTTCACCTACGGATTTCTTCGTTCTTCCAATTGCTTGTATAGAGTTTCCGAAAGCTTCAACACCATTTCCGATCAGCGTTAATGAATTCCCTTCGAGGCTATTTTCATCGTCTTCGAGAACAATAATCGTCAACCCAGATGCACTGATTAATGTGCCTAGAACTTGGACCCAAGCACCTACCGTTTCAAGAAATTCTGGGAACATGACATTTGCCTCCTATCATTCGCGGTCTTTACTACTATATACATGAGAGTGTTACATCGTTCGGCGTATTGCATAATTAGAAAGAATACAATTTCTTTAAAATAGACGAAATTATTTGAAAACATTTTTTCGTTTTAATATGATGTGACAAAAGGAGGTTTCCATGAAGTATATTGATGAAGATGAAATGAGAAGAAGGGTATCATCAGGAACGATTATCGAAGCACTAGAACAATTTTTTAAGAACAAACCTAATGTCAAAGTACAGGATCGGATCCATATAGACGACGCGGGAAATACGGTACTCATTATGCCGGCTTTTGATCCTGATTACTACGCGATTAAACTTGCTGGTGTAGCACCAGACAACAGACAAAAGAACAAACCAACCATTCATGCGACAGTCATTTTACATGATCGAAAGACACTTGAACCTTTGGCCTATATAGATGGGAGTGCTATTACAGCAATTCGAACTGGTGCAATTGGCGGATTAAGTATGAAACATCTCGCAAAAGAATCAGCGGAATCAATTGGCATTATCGGGACGGGGATTCAAGGTTGGAGTCATCTGGAGGCTGCGATTGCAGTAAGAGAGATTAAACAAGTGTACATATATAATCGGAGTTCTCAGAAGTTAAAGACATTTAAAGATAAAGTCCAAAACACCTATCCACATTTGAAAGTGGTAGCATCGAACATCGATGAGCTTGTCACAAACTCAGATATCATAGTCACGACAACCACATCAAATACTCCTGTCTTACCAGATAAAGGTCCAGAGTTTTGGAAAGGTAAGCACATCGTTGCGGTAGGATCGTTTCGACCAGATATGCAAGAATTGCCGGATGCGCTTCTTCAAAATACTTTTCCGGTTTATGTTGATACACATACCGCTCAAAAAGAATCTGGGGATATGCTAAGAGTAAAGGAACTGCAAGGTGAGGATGCTACGTTTGTTGATCTTTCAAGTTTAATGGACAGGGAAGTTTCGAGAACACAACCTCATACTTTGTTTAAATCAGTCGGAATGGCAATATTTGATTTAATAACAGCTAAGGCAATCTATGAACAAAGTCATAACCAATAGAACTGGAGGAGGCAGAAATGAACTTTGAAATATTCATGGGATTGGTAGGCGTACCAATTGGAATTATTCTAACAGCGATTATTTGTTACATATCTTTAGGTAGAAAAGATAAGGCAGCAAGTGTGAATACTCAAAGTAAGGAGGGCATTTCTAAATGACTGCTCATCCTTTAACCATCATCATACTCGTCATCTATTTGTTGATATTGTTGTTGATCGGATTCTTAAGTTCTAAAAAGAGTTCAGGGGGATTAACAGATTTTTTCCTCGCTGGAAGAGGTCTTGGAAAATGGACAGTTGCGCTGAGTGCCGTTAGTTCAGGCAGGAGCGGCTGGCTTGTCCTAGGTGTAACAGGAATGGCGTATGCTAGTGGTTTGCTTGCAGTTTGGGCGCTTGCCGGCTTTGTGACGGTTGAAGTGTTTATGTTCTTCTTCGTAGCAAGACGTTTCCGCAAGTATAGTGAAAGTACGGATAGTATAACTGTACCTGATATTCTAGAAAGTCGCTATCAAGACCATTCAAACATTTTACGCGTAACAAGTGCTTTAATTATCACTTTCTTCATGGTGGCATATGTAGGGAGTCAGGTCGTCGCTGGAGGTACTGCATTTTCATCAACCCTTGGGTTATCCAACACTGGGGGCATGTGGTTTACAGCGATTATTCTACTCGTATATACCGTATTGGGTGGCTTCCATGCCGTTAGTAAAACAGATGTGCTCCAGGCGGGTTTCATGTTTTTATCCTTAGTAATTTTACCGATCGTAGCAATCATTGGGTTGGGCGGCTTTGGTCCAATAATTGAAGCCTTACATAATCAAGGCCCCTCTTATTACGGTATTTTCAGTTTTGGCTTCGGTGTTGCAATGAATCTCATTGGTATTGGATTTGGAAGTCCTGGAAATCCTCACATTCTTGTACGTTACATGTCACTTAGAAACATAAAAGAAATGAGACAAGCTGCGCTTATCGGTTCAATTTGGAATGTTGTAATGGGCTGGGGAGCAATCATGATTGGTTTAGCTGGTCGTGCGTATTTTCCGGATGTTTCTTCGTTGCCAGACGGGAATCAAGAAGCGGTTTTCACAACATTAGGTAGTGAGTTACTGAATCCATTTTTCATGGGCATTCTATTAGTTGCTATCCTTGCAGCGATCATGTCTAGTGCGGATAGTCAGCTGCTCGTTGGATCAAGCTCTCTTGTTAGGGATGTATACGATCGTCTTCTTGGTAAAGGGAAAACATTAGATGGGAAAAGGCTTGTATTGTATAGTCGTATTTCAATTGGCATACTCATGTTGCTTTCCGTTTGGCTTGCTTTCTCTGCTAAAGAGTTCGTATTTTGGATGGTCTTATTTGCTTGGGGTGGATTAGGAGCCTGTTTCGGTCCAGCATTGTTATTGTCTTTCTATTGGAAAGGGACGACGAAACATGGCGTATTCTGGGGAATGATTGTTGGTCTCATTACGGTTATTTTAGTTAAGCAACAACCAGAATGGACGTATACTTTTCTTCCAGATGTGAAAAATTTATTCTCCACAATCTTATTCGGTATTACCTATGAAGCGGTTCCTGGTTTCTTGATGTCTTTACTCGTCACTGTTGTCGTAAGTATGTTTACAGCTAAGCCGAAGAATGCGGAACAAACGATTGATGACTTAGCTTCCTAAAAGAAGTAAAAAGGGGATGAAAAAACTTTGAAGGACATAGTAAAAATTAATATTAAACCAAAAATCTTAAGTAAAAGTGAGGTCAAAATTGTAGGGATGTCATGTACAACGAATATGGAAGAGAAAGACGTGATCATTCCTAATATGGTGAAAGAGTTCTATGACCAGCATATCCATAAAGTGAAGAATCGGGTGAATGCGCCACGCTCATATGGCATTTATATTGATCCACCGGATTGGAAGCCTGATCAAGATGAATTCACTTGGATCGCTGGTGTTGAAGTTAGTGATTTCGACAATATTCCCGAGGGAATGATTCAACACATCATCCCAGCTCGTCAATATGCTACACTCTCAGTTAATCCAAAAAAGGATGATTTCAACCCATATCCATATCTCTATAGATGGATTAAAGATTCAGCATATAAGCAAATTGACCACTTTGGATTCGAACAATACGATGCGTTTGAGGGAGTGGAATCACCATTCGAACTCCATTTCCCAATTGAAGAGTAATTCTTTATGGGGCTTTCTGATAAGTCCTTTAACGAGGTCATTTTTTATTGAATTCCGTGGAAATCCATATCTTACACAGAGCTGTCTAGAAGGTCAGTTTTCACTGACTTTCTAGACAGTCTCTTTTTTTGGAAAAAAGAACTTTACATTTGATGGAAAAGGTAATATAGTTAGTTACATAAGTAACTAACCGACTAGGTTTAGCATATACATGATTAATGTAAGAAAGGAGGTTGCTGATTGAAGCCGACATTGGACGAATCCCAACCGATTTTTCACCAAATTGCCGTGATGATTATGGATGACATTGTGGAAGGACGTTTAAAGGAAGGAGAACAAGTACCTTCTACGAACGATTTATCCCGCTTCTACAACATTAACCCAGCTACAGCACGAAAAGGTCTGCAATCACTTGTTGATTCAAACATCATTTATAAGCAAAGAGGAGTAGGAATGTTCGTGAATAAAGGGGCAATGCAACAATTATTAGATAAACGGAAAGAAGATTTCTTTTCCGAATATGTTGAGCCTTTGCTGCAAGAAGCCAATCGTATTCATTTAAGCAAATCAGCAATCATTGAGATGATTACATCTGAAAAGGGGGAGAACAAATGATTGAGTTAAGAGATGTCAGTTACGGTTATAAATCAGATCTTGTTTTGGATAAGATTAATTTCGAGGAAGAAGACCCTATCATTACGTGCCTATGGGGGAGAAATGGGGCAGGTAAGACAACATTGATGAAGCTGTTAGCTGGGCTTAATCAACCTCAAAGCGGCGACATATCTGTTATGGGAATGGCACCTTATAACAATCAAGAAGCGAGAAGAAACATATGCTTTATTCAGGAGAATCAGCCCTTTAATCCAGATTGGAAAGTACGTGACACAATCGAGATTGCGAAAGGGTTCCATCCTAATTGGAGAAAGGAAACGGAAGAGCAATTACTTAAGTTGTTCAAGCTTCCATTGAATAAGAAGATAAAAGCATTATCTAAAGGAATGAAAACGTCACTTCAGCTTGTAATTGGTTTAGCCAGTCATGCACAGGTTACGATTCTTGATGAACCAACAAATGGTCTTGATGCCGTTGTCCGCAAGCAGCTATTTAAAGTCATGCTAGAAAGCTATGAAAATCATCCGAGACATATCCTACTATCCACTCACCACATCAATGAAATTCAACCGTTATGTGAATCAATTGCTGTTATTCATAATCACAAAATACTTTTTCATCAATCCATAGATGATTTACGCTCGCGAGGCATATTATTAACCGGAGATCAAAAGGTCATTAACGAACTTACTGAAAATATGAACATCCTCGAAAAGGAGAATCTAGGGCATATGTGCCGTGTCATGATTGACGATTTGTACACTGAAGAGTGGAAGAGAACTTCAAATAAATACAATGTAACGATTGAGAAGGCGGATCTACAAGACTATTTAATTAACATAACAAACGATACAGAGGAGGTGCTTGCATGAATACCTTCAGCGGAACAGCAAGACTCATTTATTTTGACATAAGAATCATTACTAAACTAATGTGGATGATTACCCTATTGTTGTCTATCGCTTGGATCTTGGCAGGTGTTGCATTTGATTTGTCTGGATTTTCAACGAGTATTGCAGGACCACTTTATATTGGTTTGTTCGTTATATATCCGATCATAACAGTGACGAATTCCTTCCGATATGCAATTGGTTTAGGGAGTACTCGAATTCAGTTTTTGAAAGTGTTTTATGCTATGGGGATTCTTACAATTTTGTTCAATATGGTCCTTTTCAACATCTTGTATTCAGTTTTGAGTCTATTTACAGACAAAGGTGTAATAGAATTTGAATTTTTACACACAGCTGAAATGATAACGAAACAAAGTTTCCTTGCATACACGTGGATCGATTTAATGTCAGCATTAACGTTGTTTGGTTGCAGTTTCTTTATCGCTGCATTATGGTTTAGAATTGGCTTTATAAGATTTGCACTTACAGTTACATTGCTTGCATTCGTCGGCTACATTTTACAAGTAATGGGTGGGTTCAACGTTTTATATGAACAGCTATCAACGCTCAATGGACTTACAGGATTCAGTTTATTAGGTGCGGTTGGCGCAATCCTACTAGTAGCTTCGTATCCAGTATTGAAAGATGCTCCTATCAAGTTCGACTCATAAGAATAAAGACGTGCAACCAGATTGTGTGGCTGCACGTCTTTTCATTTATTTAAGGTCAAATTTCTTTTCGATGTCATCGAGCATTTCGTTTGCTGCAAGTACGCCTCCAGCAGTGTTCCAGACTGCGTCACTTACTTTGTGAGCATTTCCTTCTTTTACAACATCAAGGTTCTTCCATAGTGAATCGTTTGTCCACTCTTTTTCCGTTTTCGATGCTTCACCTTCACCCGTTTCATATGTGAAGTAGAAGAGGATGTCCCCATCCATATTTGGAATCTGTTCTTTCGTTACCTCATCAGCAAAATCAGGTTTGTCTTGAGGTTCAGGACGCTTGAATCCAATCTGCTCTAAAATTGTTCCAGAGAAAGAGTCCTTAAGATAGATACGTGACTTACCTGGTAAGAAACGAACCACAGAAACTTCTTGGTTTACTTTGTCTCCAAGTTTTCCTTTGATATCTTCTATACGTTGATCGAAGTCAGCTAGGACTTGATTTCCTTCTTCTTCTTTATTTAATGCTTTAGCGTAAAGCTTGTAGTTTTCTTTCCAGTCACCTTTTAATGTTTCAGAGAAAACAGTTGGTGCAATAGCATCCAATTGATCGTAGAACTTTTCCTGACGGAGCTTATTACCGATGATCAGGTCTGGTTCAAGAGCTGCAATTGCCTCAAGGTTAATATCACTTTCAGTTCCGACAACTTTAACGCCTTCCATGTCGGATTTAATGTGTTTATACCAAGGATCACCTAACCAAGACTTTACTGCACCTGTCGGTTTTACCCCCATAGAAAGAAGAGCTTCAGTTCCTTCATTTGTTAGAATGACAACTTTCTTTGGTGTTTCGGGTACTTCAGTTGTTCCCATTGCGTGCTTAACTTTATAAGCGGAAGAATTCTTATTATCTCCATCTTTTTGGTCTTCGGATCCTTCTTTCGTATCAGACCCACCACATGCAGCTAGTACGACAACTAGAGCAAGGATAAGTGAGAATATACTGTAACGCTTTCGTTTATGCATATGTTGTTCCTCCTGAATATGTATTTGATTGATAATGAATCTCATTCACAATTAGTAGTGTATAACCGTTTTCATTCCTTGTCAACACCAAATTGATAATGATTATCATTGACAGTTACATGCGACACTTATAGACTTAAATGGGATAGTATATCGTAGAGAGGTAAATACATATGAAAAAGGAACTCTTACATACAAATAGTCAAAAGGTGATTGGGATGATTCTCGGCATCATTTTAGTCATCGTCTTTATAGGTTGTAGTTTTGTATACGGTTATACGAAAGTGAATTGGGGAATGGTGATTGATTCTTTCCGACAATTTGATGGTTCGAATGCACATATCATCATTCAAGAAAGTCGTGTGCCGCGAGCGTTCATCGGGGCTGCAGTCGGTGCAAGTCTTGCTGTAGCAGGCGCACTGATGCAAGGGATTACACGGAATCCTTTAGCCTCACCGAGTATATTTGGGATTAATGCTGGAGCTGGATTTTTTATTGTAGTTGCAGTGACGTTCTTTTCCGTATCTTCTATTCATCAATTCGCTTGGATTGCCTTTTTTGGCGCGATGGTGACTGCACTGATTGTTTATTTTCTTGGAACGCTTGGAAGAGACGGACTCACACCCGTTAAATTAACTTTAGCTGGAGCGGCTATGGCGGCAATGTTTGCTTCATTAACGCAAGGGATGCTTTCTTTAAATGAGAAAGCATTAGATGAAGTGTTGTTTTGGTTGACGGGTTCAGTTGAAGGTAGAAAGCTAGAAATCCTCACGACTATGCTGCCTTATCTGGTGGTCGGATGGATAGGTGCACTGTTCCTGACGAGGCAAATGAACATCCTTGCAATGGGAGAGGATGTTGCAGTTGGATTAGGTCAGAAAACGGCTATTGTCAAAATCAGTGCAGCAATTGTGATTGTCCTCTTAGCAGGATCAGCCGTGGCGATTGCAGGGCCTGTTGGATTCATCGGAATCGTCATTCCACATATTGCACGCGGGTTAGTGGGGATCGATTACAGGTGGGTCATCCCTTATAGCGCACTGCTAGGCGCTATGCTTTTACTTATTGCAGACATCGGCGCAAGATATGTGATTATGCCAAAGGAAGTTCCGGTTGGTGTCATGACTGCACTGATCGGCACACCGTTCTTTATTTATATTGCAAGAAGGGGGTTGAATAAATTATGAGTCAATACCGACCCTTTCGAACGAAGTGGATGTCTTATTTGATTGATAAAAAGGCAGTTCTCTATGTTTTCTTCTTATCTATTGCTACATTGTTACTTTTAATTGTTAGTGTCAGCATAGGGGAAATGAAAATCCATCCAATAGAAGTCGTTAAAACATTAATCGGCATGGGTAATGAGATGAATGAACTCGTCATTAAATCGTTCAGACTACCTCGTATTGTTCTAGCCTTACTCGCTGGAATGGCGCTTGCTGTATCAGGTGCAATTCTTCAGGGGATTATACGGAATCCGCTTGCTTCACCGGATATAATCGGAATTACCGGCGGCGCATCACTTGCAGTTGTCACGTTTTTGACTATTTTCAGCGGGGAGCGGAGTAGTGCATTGACCGTCAGTATTCACTGGTTACCTGTTGCCGCGTTTATAGGGGCATTAACTTTAGGTGTACTCGTTTACGTCCTGTCCTGGCGTAATGGTGTTACCCCCGTCCGGCTCGTATTAATCGGAATTGGGCTTGCAGCGGCTATGCAGGCACTTACGAATATGATGATTTTATTTGGTCCGTTGTACCTTGCTACACAAGCGCAAATTTGGATTACGGGTAGTGTGAACGGTGCAAACTGGAATCAAGTTTCAACACTCGCACCATGGATCATCATTCTAATGGTATTTGTCTGGATTTACGCGCGTAGGTTGAACACGCAAGAACTTGGTGAAGATTTAGCGCGAGGATTTGGTAGTGTTGTTCAGAGAGATAGGATGGTGTTGTTATTATTCAGCACTGCACTTGCGGGAGGCGCTGTTGCATTCGTCGGGGGCGTAGGATTTGTCGGGCTGATGGCACCCCACATTGCTAGGAAACTAGTAGGTTCATCCTTTGGTGCATTAATACCGACTTCTGCATTAGTTGGTGCATTATTAGTGATGGGAGCCGACCTCATTGCTCGGACTGCATTCTCACCGTTAGAAGTACCTGCAGGTGTATTTACCTCTGCATTGGGTGCACCGTACTTCATTTATTTGCTATATCGATCCAGAAATCAATAATAGATGTTTGATGAAGTGAAAGGCTTATGCAATAAAAAAAGCTGACTCAAGAGCAATCTCTCGCTCATTGAGTCAGCCTTTTGCTTCTATTATATTTTCACTTTAATGTCAGCATCTTTTTTCAGTTTCTTCACTTTCTCAGCGACTTTTTCTTGTTTTTGTTGATTTTGTAGCTGAGTTTTAATTTGATCCTTCACTTCTTCAAACTTAGGCGCTTTATCGCCTTGTGAATCCTTAATTTTTGCATAGTAGTCTTTAGCTTGTTGATCGGTTACTTCTTCTACTTGGATCTCTTTCTCGACGTAGGTTGTATATTTAATACTCTCAGCAATTTCTTTCTTCAGTTCTTCTTCCGTTAAATCGTATTGCTTAAGCGCTTCTTGATATTTTTTGTCATCTTTAAATTGGCTTTTGAAATCACCGAACTGTTTGTCGACTTCTTCACTTGAAGCTTCATATCCTTTTTTATCAGCTTCTTGAATGACAATTTCGTAATCAATTAAGCTTTTGATAATTTGATCTTTCATTTTCTTAGCTGACTCTTTTGATGTAGGATCTTGTCCCATCTGTTGAAATTGCATTTGATATCTTTCTAAGAAACGGTTATATTCTGTTCCCTTAATTTTAGAGTCATTGACAAGAGCGACAACTTTATCTTCTTTTACTTGTTGTTCTTCAAGCTTTTTCTTCATTTCTTTCATTTTTTCAGCTTGCTCTGTTTTGTCTCCCGCTTTTTGCTTGTCAGCTTCTTGCGCTTTATCTTTACTTTCCTCGTCACCACCACATGCAGTTAATGCAATTGCAAATACCGCTACGAGCAGTCCATACATAATTTTTCTCAAGGAAATAGCTCCTTTCGATTTTAAGTTTGCCTCAATTCTGAGGTGATTATTTTGCCTTGCTTATACCCTTCGTACAAAGGGGTGCTTTTTGCTTCCATATGGTAGATTTTACAATTTAATTAATAATCATACCAATTAATCACTAATAGTAATACAAATAATTGAGGACGTAAACCATTAACCCTTCATCATAAAAAAACAGCGCCCATACGGAACGCTGTTAAACCGATAATTGATCTTGGTGATAGTCTCCCATATAAGATACAAATAGTGAAGCGTACTCAGGGTCCCACTGCGTCCCGGCACCATTCTTGAGGATTTGTAACGCCTTTTCCGATGGCATTCCTTTTCGATAGGGTCTGTCGGACGTCATTGCATCAAACGCATCAGCTACTGCAATAATGCGACCAAATTTAGGGATCTTATATCCTTTCAATCCATCTGGATAGCCTTTTCCATCAAATCGTTCATGGTGATAGCAAACGCCTGGGATCATCGGTTCCATTGCACTATAAGGCTGGATTTGCTGTAAAATGGTTGCACCAAGTCTAGGATGTTTCTTAATCCATTCAAATTCTTCATCTGTCAATTTACCGTCCTTCAACAACACTTGGTCCGGGACGCCAATTTTACCGATATCGTGAAGGAGGGCTGAATTTTTCAGATTCGAAAGCTCTTCATCAGGTAACCCAGCAAGCTTACCAATTTGGACAGAATACTCGGACACTCGTTTAGAATGGCCGGCTGTATAAGGGTCACGTGCATCAAGTGTCGCCGATAAGACAGAGTAGAAGCTTTCTATTAATTGCATATTCATTTGATCGCGCTTTTCAAGACCTTCTACCATTTGGTTAAATCCATTTACGAGACTTGAGAACTCATCTGTATATGTATTGGACGTCTGTTGTAACGTTCCATGTTCAATTTGTTTCATGGAATCGGTCAACTGATCAATCGGGTTACCGACATCCTTGTAAAATAAATATGAGCCAATTAGTGAAAATCCAATCGAGATACCAATGATCAAAATGGCCCAGCTCCAATATTCAAATAGCTGAATGGATTCTAATTCTCCTAATCGTACTTGAGAG
Source organism: Pseudalkalibacillus berkeleyi (assembly GCF_021608225.1). Lineage (NCBI taxonomy): Bacteria > Bacillati > Bacillota > Bacilli > Caryophanales > Fictibacillaceae > Pseudalkalibacillus > Pseudalkalibacillus berkeleyi. Next base: position 63,610 of record NZ_JAKIJS010000003.1, on the reverse strand, counting down.
GCGAGGCTGAATAATAGAAGCGGAAAAACACTGATGAATATTGTCGCAAATAGAAATTTCTTTCTGAGTGTAAGTTGAATGACTGGTTGAGCGGACGGATCGAAATGAAAATGTTGAAGTGATAACGTTCTTATCTTCTCTAAAACAGGTAGAATGCTTTTGGAAGTGAGATAGTATTCTATCATTCCGTGGACACTTGCAACGAGAATTGCGCCGATAAACGCATAACCAATATAAATGATAGGAATGTTCAACCATCCGATTTGTATAAATAGGTAGGACAAGGTAGTTGCAGGAATCGATAAACCGAGTAGGTGGGGTCCAATTGTTCGTTTAAATGCTAAGATAGGAAAACGTTGTGTATGTAGGTAGCTTTTCTTAATTTGTTCTGTAGATTCAATGTTGTTATGTAAGATGGATTTAATCGGTTCTAAATGCTTTCTAAGCGATATAAATTCACAGCTAATCATAATGAGCAGTGAAATGAGGATAATAATCAACATATATATGCTTTCTTCAACGGATAACGTCAATGTTCGAAAGATAAACATACTTCCGATGCCACCAACCGCCACGAATGAACCGATTAAATAATTTTTTACTAATTGTTTAAGAAACATATCATAAGTTGCCATTCATTCCACTTCTTTCCTGAATCCTAAGTTCAATATATCATAATGGAAAGATATTTTGTCAGGAAAAAAGCGCTGAGTAATAAGTCTCTAAAATACCAAGTTGCTCGTTGAATTAATCAAGATTCACATTCTCTTCGAAATATTTACCCCAATCAGGTCTCCGTCCATCGATATCATTAAACGGATATTCTCTCGAGAGCTCCCAAGAACTCAATGCTTTTCCTGTTTTGACATGTGCATTTGGATCGCTAGCGAGTGAAGCAATCGCACGACCAATATAAAAAGGTGTTTCTGAGGCAATGAAATGCGGATCTTGTTCAGCAGCAGCTTGCCAATTTTCTTCCGTCACTCCGAAGTGGTCTAACATTGCTTCTGAGCGTAGAAAACCAGGGCTAATGGCAACGCATGTCACATTGTGGTCATCGAGGTCTTTTGCCATGGCTTCAGCTAGGTGTATTGCAGAAATTTTTGCAAGGCTATAATATAAATTCCCTCTATATGAGTAGTCGACTCCGTCCGTTACTTCTATGATGATACCTTTCTTGTTTCGGACCATGAGCGGTGCAGCATAATAGCTCGTAATCATATGAGAATGTACAGCTTGGCGTTGAATCTTCATTCCGTTTTCGAGGCTGTGTTCCCAAAATGGGGATGTCCAATCCGTGAGCGGGTCACCGCCCCAAACATCGTTTACAAGTATATCTAGTTTTCCATTTTGTTCTTGTTCAATTTGTTGAAATAAGTCTTTCACATCAGATTCTATTGTATGATCAACGCGCACTGGAATACCGATTCCACCTTGTGCGTTGACGAGTTCTGCAGTCTCTTCAATCGTTTCAGAACGTCCCATTTCAGAGGTGTTTGTTCTCGTACTTCTTCCCGTTACATAAACAGTAGCGCCTGCTTCACCAAGCATCATAGCAATACCCCTGCCTGCACCACGCGTTGCACCTGTCACAACGGCAATTTGATTTTCCAATGGTTTCAAAACGACACCCCTCTTTTCTTGCTCATATCATGTCTAAATGATTGTTGCTTTTAGGTGATTATAGCATGTAATGAGCTGTTGAAAAACACGAGACTCCTACGGGAACAGCGGCCAAATCGAGACCCCACAGAGAGAGTGAAGCGATCTCGAGGAGGCTTGATGGACGCCCGTGGAAAGCGAAGTGTTTTTCAACAATCTCCTACAAGAGCAACAATGTATATGTAAACAGTCCTATTTTATTATAACTTTCACGAAAATGTATTGACAATCCACTCATTATCCCTTAACTTGTATGAATAAACATACAGAGAAGTAAATAAAAATACAACATTGGAGGAGTGGAGCAAATGAGCAAAGATAAAGTAGTCTTAGCATATTCAGGAGGTTTAGACACTTCTGTTTCAATTAAATGGATACAAGAAAAATACGGATATGATGTGATTGCCTTAGGTCTTGATGTAGGAGAAGGTAAAGATCTTGAAACAATCAAACAGAAGGCTTTGGATGTAGGTGCGATTAAATCGATTGCGATTGATGCGAAGGAACTTTTGGCAAAGGAATACTTAATGACAGCCTTGAAAGCAAACTGTCTTTATGAAGGTAAATATCCTTTATCTTCTGCTCTTTCACGCCCACTTATCTCCAAATTGTTAGTGGAAGTTGCAGAGCAAGAAGGAGCGGTCGCTGTTGCACATGGCTGCACAGGAAAAGGTAATGACCAAGTTCGTTTTGAGGTTTCTATACAAGCACTGAACCCTGACTTGCAGGTGATTGCGCCTGTTCGAGAATGGGGAATGACACGAGACGAGGAAATTGCTTATGCTGAAGAAAAAGGCATTCCGATTCCGGTAAATCTTGATAACCCATTTTCAATTGATGCAAATATTTGGGGGCGAGCTTGTGAGGCGGGCGTATTAGAAGACCCTTGGCAAGAAGCACCTGAAAATGCATTTGATTGGACGAATCCAATCCATTTAACGCCTGATGAGGCAGAATATATTGAGATAGGGTTTGTTGAAGGCGAGCCCGTGTCGATTAATGGAGTAGAATTGCCGATCGTTGAATTAATAGAATCTCTTAATGAATTAGGTGGAAAGCACGGATACGGCCGTATTGATCATATAGAAAATCGACTTGTAGGGATTAAATCTCGTGAAGTGTATGAAAATCCAGGCGCGCTTTTGCTTATCCATGCGCATAAGGAGCTGGAATTCCTAACGCTCCCACGGGAAACGAGTCAATTTAAACAACAAGTTGAGCAGCAATTAACGAAGCTTATTTATGAAGGATTATGGTATTCTCCGTTACGAAATGCACTGGAAGCCTTCATCAATGAATCACAGAAAGCAGTGACAGGCACATTACGAGTAAAGCTGCATAAAGGTAACGCTACAGTAGTTGGGCGAAAATCGAACAATAGTTTATATAATGAAGAGCTCGCAACCTACTCAAAAGGTGACTTATTTGATCATCATGCGGCGGTCGGTTTTATTAAACTATGGGGACTTTCGACAAAAGTGAATGCCGAAGTCGCGCAGAAAAAGGCGAAGAATGATGTTAAAGAAGGGAAAGCACATGTCTAAGCTATGGGGTGGTCGATTTACTAAAGATACGAATGAACTTGTTGAAGAATTTACTGCATCAATAGAGTTTGACCAGCAGCTTGCGATTGAAGATATTGAAGGTAGTTTAGCTCATGTGCAAATGCTCGGTGAATGCAACATCATTTCTAGTGAGGATGCAGATGTGATTCAGCGCGGTTTATACAAACTCAAAAACAAAATTGAGCTCGGTGGAATCGAGTATTCGGTCGCAAATGAAGACATCCATATGAATATTGAAAAGCACCTTATAGATGAAATTGGTCCTATAGGGGGAAAGCTCCACACAGGTCGTAGTCGGAATGACCAGGTTGCAACAGATATGCACTTGTTTCTAAAAAGAAAGACAGTTGAACTGATTAGTCTTGTTGACGATGTTCAACAAGCGATCTTGAACCAAGCTAAAGCGAATGTAGAAACGATTCTTCCAGGCTATACACATTTACAAAGGGCGCAACCGATCTCATTTGGCCATCATTTAATGGCGTATTTCTGGATGCTCGAACGCGATAAAGAGCGTCTCATTGATAGCATGAAACGAATTGATGTCCTACCGCTCGGTGCGGGAGCATTAGCAGGAACGACATTTTCAATTAATCGAGAGCGCGTTGCAGAATTACTAGGATTTGATTCGATTTATCCAAACAGTATTGATGCCGTTAGTGACAGGGATTTCATTTTGGAATTCCTTTCAATCTCATCTATAATGATGACGCATATTTCTCGTCTATCAGAAGAGATGGTGATTTGGTCGAGCGAGGAATTCAACTTTATCGAGCTTGATGATTCATTTTGCACTGGCTCGAGCATCATGCCACAGAAAAAGAACCCGGATGTACCGGAGTTACTTCGTGCTAAGACGGGTCGAACGTATGGAAACTTAATCGGTCTTCTGACTGTTCTTAAAGGACTGCCGTTAGCGTATAACAAGGATATGCAAGAGGATAAGGAAGGCATGTTTGATACGGTAAAAACGGTTGAAGGAACATTGAAGCTTCTCGCACCAATGATTGATTCAATGACAGTGAATCATAACTCGATGAAAAAAGCGGTAACAGAGGATTATTCGAATGCAACGGATTTAGCTGACTATCTCGTAACGAAAGGCATGCCGTTTAGAGAAGCACACGCAGTAATCGGTCAAATCGTATTACAGGCGATACAAGAGAAGAAGTATTTGTTAGATATTGAATATGCAGTATACCGTGGATATAGTGACTTGTTTGAAGAAGATCTCTACGATGTGTTAAAACCTGAAAATGTCGTCGCTGCGAGAGATAGTACTGGCGGCACCGCTCAAAAGCAAGTAAGAAAACAAATTGAACTAGCAGAAACAAAAATTTTGAAAAAGAAAGAAACGGTTTGAAAAAAGGAGCTTCCGCTGATGGAGGCTCCTTTCTTCATTCATATCGTCCGTTTTTTGATGTTCTCCTACACCACATAAGGTGAAATAAGGAATACGATGAAAAGGGTATTGAACAATGTAAAGATACCGAACTCTTGATAAATGCTCCACTGCTTTTGTCTAGTAAACTGTGTAAACAATAGACTCATTAAAATAATCCCTAATGGCAAGATGATAGAGTGCCATTGAAACGACAAGTAATCTGGTGAAAAAGCTTCAAACATTGGCGTAAAGAATTGTTGCATCAGATAATATTGGCAAATTGCGAACAAACCAATGGTACTATAGCGTACCCAGCTCCGCTTTTGAACCATTGCATCCTCATTCCAAAATGAAACGCAGAACAAGAAAATTGCACTTGGTGCTACCCACATCATCGCAACCATTAACATGATGAATCCGTAGGGTAGTGAGGAAATACCAGTATAGAATCCATTGACAAAGTCAGCTGTTTGGAATGATTCTGCCTTTTGAAGAAGTTCAGGGTGATTGGATACAGCCATAATCTTTGCTTTTTTCCCTCTTGAATCCAACCAAAACAACTCATGCTCGGATACGTATACGTGATTTCTTGATATCGAAGTCGATGTACTAATATGATTGGCAATCCACTTCTCGCTCTGCTGTTGCTTTGCCCTGTATATGTTCCAGCTTCTAACCTTGGCTGTAATCATCCCCCTAGCGGAAAGAATGATTTCGGGACCATCCTCTGTTAATACGAGGTCAAGGTTATCGATGACGCGCATTTGATCGTTCGTGAAGCTATCATATATTTTAATTTTTTGGAATTTAGGTTCCTCTTTTGGGCTTTCAAATAAATTGTAATAACCTCGAACCGTAACTGTTCCAGCGTGGGTTTGTTTTGTCGTATAAATCAAGTGCGTGCCTTGTTGGGTTTGTGAAGCATCAACCGTATGGATTCGTTCTCCACTTAATGACGGTATATTAAACTTTTGCAACAGTTGGCTGTCTTGGTCGCTTTGTTGATAAACATAAACATCGCTTGAGAGATCTTGTTTTTTTACAGTTGCGATGAAAAGCCCTTTTGTATCCTCGCTCGTAAACAGTTTCATAACAGCTTGTTCAGTTTTAGCAACGAGAGTAGATTTTTGGGTACTTGGATTCATAGAAAAGATTTGATTGTCTTTCCAATAGTAAACAGTATCCAACCCTACAGTTAATCCATTTATGTTCGTGTCGAGTGTTTGATTTTTCTTACCATCGTAATAAATGAGTTTTTCTTCATTTAAGTAGATGGCTTGATTTTGTTTTGCCCAGTATGTAGCGGTTAGATCTAATTCGACTGGAAGTGTTTCTTTATGTGTAACTTCCAATGTTTCATTAACATGTACATTAGTCAGTTGATCGTCTTCATTATAATGGACATCATATCCTGAATCGAGCTTACTGACTGACAGTACCTTTCCTTTTGCGTCATTAACGACTTCAGTATTTCTACTTAATCCTTCAGGTGTTAAGTTCTTTTCCTTTGAAGCGTGGTGAAACGTAAGTAAGCCAACCATAATTACAAGCAACAATACAGGTAAATAGAGTGACCTCTTTCGCTTAATGTGACGAACCATTTTAAAACCCCCATTTAATCAAACATTCCAAATAATGTATTCTATAGTTATAGTACCATACGAACACAAGCAAATAAGGTTTCATTATTTTAAAAAAGAAGGGGGAGCTGATACAGATGAGCCAACTCATCATGCTAAGCAGTTTAGATGCGTCAATTGATCAACATTTAGCAGATCATATGAAACGAATGATTTCCAAGAAAGGTACCAAACTAGGTTATGTGCCATCCCAATATGATGAAACGAAATATTACTTTAATAAAATGAGACCTCATTTAGAACGCTTAGGGTTTGAGGAGTTTATATATGTAGATATTGATCAAGCGTTTGAACAAAAATACGTAAAATCGCTAGAAACATGTGACGCCATTTTTCTCTCTGGTGGCAATACATATTACTTTTTAAATAATCTCAAGAATCGAGGACTGATTTCGGTCTTACAAAGGTTTGTACAGAATGGAGGATTACTGATTGGAGTAAGTGCAGGAGCAATGATGATGTCCCATACGATTGAGATCGCAGCGAATCTTGATCCTAACGACATAGCGTTAAAAGATTTGGATGCATTGAACTTCATTCCGTTTCATTTTCTGCCCCATTATGATGAGGAGAAACACGATATACGAAAAATTGTATCAGAGCTTGGTGCTCCTGTTTATACGTGCAAAGACGGTGCAGGTATCATCCTAAGCCATGACACCAAACTCACAACCTATGGGGAGATTGAAAAATGGTAATCGTAACAAAGATATATGGTACCACTGCCTAATATCGTTCGTGCCAAACGTCTTGACATTTAGACTGGACCACTAATATACTAATATTCAAATGAACGTTTGAATGTATAAGTGAGAGGTGAATATATTGGCAAAAGAAGATGTGTGCAAAGTGACGTGTGTTCATGAAGATAAAGTCGAACGCATTTCAACAGATATAAAAGAACGGGATACGATGACTGCCGCCAAAATCTTCAAAGCGTTATCTGAAGATACACGGATTAAGATTGCATATGCTTTATCGATTGAAGAGGAGCTATGTGTTTGTGACGTCTCAAATATTGTAGAGTGTACGGTTGCAACTGCTTCCCATCATTTACGATTACTACGAAATATGGGGCTAGCGAAATATAGAAAAGAGGGAAAGCTCGTTTATTATTCATTGGATGATGATCATGTTCGGAAAATCATTCAAATGGCATTCTCTCATGCAGAGGAGGGGAAACATCTTGGCACAAGCTGAACATATGAATCAACCCCAACATGTATTTCGAATTTCAGGATTTACCTGAGCGAACTGTGCGAAAAAGTTCGAAACGAACGTTAAGCACCTGGATGGTGTTTATGATGCAAAAGTAAACTTCACAGCCTCCAAGCTAACTATAACAGGAAGTGCTGAAATCAAGGATATTGAAAAAGCCGGGGCGTTTGAGAATTTGAAAGTACGCCCGGAACATGAACAAGAAGAAGAAACGAAAGAACCTTTTTGGAAACAACATCTAAATGTCATTATTTCTGCAATCTTACTCGTACTTGGGTGGACAGTAAGTCTAACAAGTGGTGAAAGTTCTATACTCTCAAACGGACTTTATGCTGGTTCGATTCTCGTCGGTGGGTATCGTTTATTCCAGACCGGTTTAAAGAACTTAGTGCGATTTGATTTTGATATGAGAACATTAATGACGATCGCGATTATAGGTGCTGCAATTATAGGCGAGTGGGGAGAAGGCGCGATGGTCGTAATTCTGTTTGCGATCAGTGAAATTCTCGAAGCTTATTCCATGGATAAAGCGCGTCAATCGATCAAAGGCTTAATGGAGATTGCGCCGAAAGAAGCGACCATTCGTCGAAACAATGAGGAATTGACAATACCCGTTGATGACGTCCAAATTGGTGATACGATGATCGTCAAACCTGGTCAGAAACTGGCGATGGACGGAGTTGTCACAAACGGTACCTCTTCCATTAATCAATCAGCGATCACAGGTGAATCTGTACCTGTAACGATGACAACAGATGATGAAGTGTTTGCTGGCACCTTAAATGAAGAAGGATATTTAGAGGTTAGAGTGACGAAAAGGGTTGAAGATACGACGTTGGCGAAAATCATACATCTTGTAGAAGAAGCGCAAGAAGAGCGTGCGCCTTCACAATCTTTCGTAGATAAATTCGCCAAGTATTACACACCTGCAATTATTTTAGTAGCCATTGGTGTTGCGACTATTCCACCATTATTCGGTGCAAGCTGGAGTGAATGGGTATATCAAGGATTAGCCGTACTTGTCGTCGGTTGTCCGTGTGCACTCGTCATTTCTACACCTGTATCAATCGTGACGGCAGTTGGTAATGCCGCACGAAACGGAATTTTAGTAAAAGGCGGCGTATATCTAGAAGAAGCAGGTAAATTAAAGTCTATTGCTTTTGATAAAACAGGGACTTTAACGAAAGGTGTTCCTGAAGTAACGGACATCATCAACCTTTCAGACCAAGAAGATGACCATGTTCTACGAATTACGGCCCTTCTTGAAAGTAGATCGCAGCATCCACTGGCATCAGCAATCATAAAGAAAGCGGATAGTGAGAACATCAGCTTTCATTCAAACGATCTCGATGACTTTCAATCGATTACCGGTAAGGGTATTAAAGGGACGATGGGAGATGTCGTTTATTATGCAGGAAGCCTATCCTTATTTACGGATGACTTAAAGTTGGATGTACCTTCAACAACGGTTGAAACAATCGATCGATTACGTGAAGAAGGGAAGACTGTTCTTGCCGTTGGTTCAGATAAGGAACTGCTTGCGATGATAGCTGTAGCGGATACAATTCGTAAAGAAAGTGCTGACGTTATAAAATCACTACACCAATTAGGTATTCAAAATACGATTATGCTTACTGGGGATCATGAACGTACGGCACAAAGTATCGCCAAACAAATGAACCTCACAACTGTAAAAGCAGAATTGCTTCCAGAAGAAAAGCTTGAATACATTAAACAATATGAGCAAAAGTATGGAAAAGTAGCGATGATCGGAGATGGAGTGAATGATGCACCTGCCTTAGCTGCATCTACTGTTGGATTCGCAATGGGAGGAGCAGGAACAGATACTGCGATTGAAACAGCTGATATCGCATTAATGGGCGATGATCTACGCAAGCTTCCTTATGCAATCAGGCTTAGCCGTAAAACATTGAACATCATTAAACAGAACATAAGCTTTTCAATCGGAATAAAGGTACTTGCACTTCTACTCGTTGTGCCTGGTTGGCTGACATTATGGATTGCAATCTTTGCCGATATGGGTGCTACCTTGATCGTCACCTTAAACAGTCTAAGACTGTTGCGGTTAAAAGAAAAATAAGAACGGAGTTGGCTTCTCACCTAGGAGCCAACTCTTATTTTATACGCAAGGGGGTATAAACAGAACAGTTGATTAAACGTTCCATAACCCTTAAACTCGAATCAAGATACAAAGTGAATTTGCATATATTTAATAACTGTTGTATTATACCTATAGGGGTATTAAAGAAAACATAAAGGAGGGCGTTCCCTCATGGAATATACAGATCAAATGAAGAACCGCGTCAAAAGAATTGAAGGACAAGTTCGAGGGCTTTTAAAGATGATGGAAGAAGAGAAGGATTGTAAAGATCTTGTGACGCAAATGTCTGCTGTACGCAGCGCGTTGGATCGTACAATTGGTTTAGTCGTCGGAAGCAACCTTGAACAATGTGTACGCGAGCAAATGTCTAAAGGCGAAAGCACGGATGAAATGATTCAAGAAGCCGTGAACTTACTTGTAAAGAGCCGCTAAAGGCGACTTTGCAAAGGCATCACTATTAAATATAAAACAAAGGTGTTGACACATTGGCTGATGTGTAATAATATACCCTTAGGGGTATCAAAAAAACACCTTTTTATTTTTAAATAAATTAATACCTATAGGGGTATGAGTATACAAATTATTGGAGGGAATATTATGACTGAAGTAAAGAAAGATAAGACAACGATTGTACTGTTTAGTGGAGATTTAGACAAAGCGATCGCAGCATATATCATTGCTAACGGTGCTGCAGCTTACGACCATGAGGTGACAATTTTCCACACATTCTGGGGATTAAATACACTTCGTAAAGATGAGCAAGTACCTGTGAAAAAAGGAATGCTTGAGAAAATGTTTGGCAAAATGATGCCTCGTGGAACAAATAAGCTAGGACTTTCAAAAATGCACATGGCTGGAATGGGTCCAAAAATGATCAAAAAAGTCATGAAAAAGCACAACGTCCAATCACTTCCTGATCTAGTCGAAATGGCTCAAGAACAAGGCGTTAATCTTGTCGCTTGTACGATGACAATGGATCTTCTAGGATTGCAAAAAGAAGAACTCCTTGATGATATCGATTATGCCGGCGTTGCTGCTTACCTTGGAGAAGCAAACGAAGGTAAAGTGAACCTATTTATTTAATTTTTACGTTTAAAAAAAATACCCTGAGGGCTATTGTACAAATGTCATCCCATATGAGGAGGAATTTCCAAATGGTGAAAACAATTCAACCAAAACAAGTAGAAGAACAATTAACAAACAATGAAAAGATTAGTATTATCGATGTTCGTCAAAACGAGGAAGTTGCGAACGGAATGATTCCTGAAGCGACTCATATTCCTCTTGATGAACTACCAGAACGTTATAACGAAATACCAAAAGGTGAAGAGCATGTAATGGTTTGTCGTTCAGGTAATCGTAGTGGAAAAGCCGCTCAGTTCTTACAAGAGAAAGGTTTCTCAGTACTGAACATGGATGGCGGCATGTTGAAATGGAACGGTCAAACTGAACCTAAGAAGTAATCACTTTAAGGAGGAAATCAGAAATGATTAAAACAGACAAATTATTAGATGCAAAAGGACTTGCTTGTCCTATGCCAATCGTAAAAACGAAAAAAGCGCTAGGAGAAGTGGAACCAGGGCAAGTACTTGAAGTGCAAGCTACTGACAAAGGCTCCACTGCAGATATTCAAGCGTGGGCTAAGTCAACTGGACATCAATATTTAGGAACGAAAGAAGAAGGGGATGTACTGAAACATTACCTTCGAAAAGCAAGCCCTGAAGAGACGAAAGAAGATACAGAATATCCACATGTAATCAATAACGAGGAGTTACAATCGAAACTCGAAAATGATGATATCGTCGTATTAGACGTAAGAGAACCAGCAGAATATGCGTTCAGCAGAATTCCTGGAGCAAAATCGATTCCTTTAGGTGAGCTTGAAGAGCGTCATAGTGAATTGAATAAAGATGACAATATTCATGTTGTGTGCAGAACAGGAAACCGTAGTGATCGTGCATCGCAACTATTATCGGACAAAGGCTTCAACAATGTATGGAATGTTGTTCCTGGAATGTCCGACTGGAAAGGCCAAACAGAAAACGACTAATCATTAAATAGGAGGTTTTTTAACATGGCAAAGAAAGTAGCAATTATCGCAAGTAATGGAAGCTTATTTGACGCATACAAGGTGATGAACGTAGCAACAGCTGCGGCAGCATCTGATTCGGAGGTAGCAATCTTCTTCACATTCGAAGGTTTGAATCTGATTCATAAAGAGGGACACAAGCAATTACCGATTCCAGAAGGTAAAGAGCACTATCAAGAAGGATTCGAAAAATCTAACGTACCATCCATTCCAGAGCTCGTTGAAATGGCAAAAGAATTGAATGTTAGATTGATCGGTTGTCAAATGACAATGGACGTCATGGGTCTAGAGAAAGAACATTTTGTAGATGGAATTGAAGTTGGCGGAGCTGTGACATTCCTTGATTATGCAGAGGATGCAGACGTTACGCTAACGTTTTAAGAAAAGGAGAGATGAAGAATGGCATTGAAAGAAATGACTGCAAAGCAAGTTGCAGAAAAAGTAATCAATAAACAAAACTTGTTCATTCTAGATGTTCGGAATGAAGAAGCACATCAAGATTGGAAAATTGAAGGGGATTCAGTGGAAACGATCAACGTCCCATATTTTGAGTTGCTTGAAGGTGTCGATGACATTCTTGATCAATTACCTGATGATACAGAAAAGCTTGTTGTCTGTGCGAAGGAAGGATCATCTAAATTCGTAGCTGAACAGCTCGTTGAAGCTGGTGTTGAGAATGTTTCATATCTCCAAGGTGGAATGAAATCATGGAGTGAACACCTTGAGCCAGTCAAAATTGGTGATTTGAAAGATGGCGGTGCGATTTATCAATTCGTTCGCATCGGAAAAGGTTGCCTATCTTATCTCGTGGAATCAAATGGTGAAGCGATGATTATTGATAGTAACCGTATGACAGAACCATATGAAAAGTTTGTTAGTGAAAATGACTTGAAGGTGAAATACCTTGCCGATACGCACCTGCACGCAGACCACATCTCTGGTGGACGTACACTTGCCGAATTATTCGGCGCAGAATATTACCTTCCACCAAAGGATGCGACGGAAGTTACTTTCGATTATAACCAGCTTGAAGAAGGCAATGATTTAACTGTAGGAAACACGAGTATTCAAGTCCAACCGATCTACTCACCTGGACACACGATTGGAAGTACGTCATTTATTGTTGATGATCAATATCTATTAACAGGTGATATTCTGTTCGTCAAATCCATCGGTCGTCCAGACTTAGCAGGAAAAGCAGAAGATTGGGTCGGTGACTTGAGAGATACGTTATATCGTAAATATAAAGATCTATCAGATGAATTGGTTGTTCTTCCTGCTCACTTCTCAAAAGTGACAGAATTGAACAATGACGGATCTGTGAAAGCAAAACTTGGGACTCTCTATGCTGAAAATACAGGGTTGAACGTTGATGATGAGGGTGAATTCCGTAAGATGGTTACTGAGAACCTTCCTCCTCAGCCAAATGCATATCAAGAGATTCGTGAAACGAACATGGGTAAAATCAACCCTGAAGAAGAAGAACAACGTGAAATGGAAATTGGACCAAACCGCTGTGCGGTTGAAGGGTAAACAATACTAGGAGGTTTTACAATATGAACGCAGATAAAGTATTAGACGCAAAAGGACTTGCATGTCCAATGCCAATCGTCAAAACGAAGAAAGCTATCGATGAAATCGATTCTGGTCAAGTGCTTGAAATTCACGCAACAGATAAAGGTGCGAAAAGCGACCTTACAGCATGGGTGAAATCAGGTGGTCACGAACTTCTTCAAGATGCTGAGGAAGACGGCGTCTTTAAATTCTGGATCAAGAAAGCATAAGAAGCCAACCAGAATGAAACACAATTTAAGGGGCTGGCCTTCACAGAATGGCAGCCCCTTTTCTATTTGATAGAAATAGGAGGGTGATGAAACATGGAAATAGGATTTATGATAACCATATTCCTAATTGGGTTTGTTGGCTCCTTCGTTTCCGGAATGGTGGGAATCGGTGGATCCATCATCAAGTATCCAATGCTTTTATATATACCTGCGTTACTCGGTTTCTCAGCTTTTACATCACATGAAGTTTCTGGCATTAGTGCTGTTCAAGTATTCTTTGCTACCATTGGTGGTGTATGGGCATATCGTAAAGGTGGATATTTGAACAAAACGTTAATTATTTATATGGGTACGAGTATTTTACTTGGTAGTTTCATCGGTGCATATGGCTCGAAGTTACTATCTGAAGATGGAATCAACATTGTATATGGCGGACTTGCAACGATTGCTGCTATTATGATGTTTATTCCTAAAAAAGGACTAGATGATCAGGATATGCATAGTGTCACGTTTAACAAATGGTTAGCAGCTGGCCTCGCATTTGTCGTAGGAATTGGTGCAGGTATTGTTGGTGCAGCGGGTGCATTTATCTTAGTACCAATCATGCTAGTCGTATTGAAGATCCCTACTAGAATGACGATTGCAACCTCACTGGCAATTACATTCATCTCTTCAATTGGATCAACAGTTGGTAAGCTTTCTACAGGTCAAGTGATGCTTATTCCGGCATTGATTATGGTTGTAGCAAGCTTAATTGCTTCACCACTTGGTGCACAAGCAGGCAAAAGAGTGAACACAAAGATTTTACAATGGATTCTTGCCTTACTTATAGCAGGTACATCCATCAAAATATGGTTGGATGTATTTAGCGGATAACGCTTAGGTCATTGTAAGTTTCTATATACGTTTCTAAGGCAGGGTGGTACTCTTTTTCGAAGTGAAGATCAGGACAGTGTTTGATCGTCTTCAAATTGAAGAACCCCTGCCTCTTACTTAATAATGCTTTCTGACAAACGGGACAATTCTCTTTCAGAAGGCTCATTTTGAATTACACCTCCACGATTTTTAATTCATATGTGATTACTAGGAATTATAACATGTATTTACTTGTTTTTCTATTCTTAAGGAGTGGTCGATCTTGTCAGATAAACGATTCAATCCAGAATTAGCGGAAAAGTTATTTAGTGATGAACGGAAGAAGCTACTTCCACCTGATGAAATCATCAGTTCCATTGAAATAAATAAGGGAGATGTCATTGCCGATCTTGGAGCAGGAAATGGTTATTTCACCGTTCCATTTGCGAAAGCTTCTCAAAAGGTATTCGCTTTGGATATCGAACCGAAAATGTTAGATCTATTGAAAGAATATGCAGACCAAGAAAATACATCTAACATAGAATATGTCGTTAGTGGGGTAGAGGAGATAAATATCGACTCAGATAAAGTAGATTTAGCTTTTATCGCCTTTGTCATACATGAGGTAGAGCATATAGAGAAAGCTCTTTCTGAGGTTAAAAGAATTCTAAAGCCTGATGGTAAGTTAGTTGTTTTAGAATGGAAGCCTTTAGAAAATCCTAAAATGGGACCTCCTTCTCACGAAAGAATTTCTTCTGAGAAATTAAGTGACATCCTGAACAGAAATGGTTTTCGTTCATCTATTATCCTTGAGAATGAAAAGACGTATGGACTTTCGGCCTCTCTTACGTAATGATTAACACATGTAAAAGAGATGAGAGGGTAAATGATGAGTTATTTTGAAATCGGCTCGGTTGTGCTCAGGACTGAATGGATTACATTAGTCGTAGCTGCTATAGTTGGCCTATTCACGGTTTGGTTGATATTACACGAACATGAATGCAAGAAACAAATAGTAGATATGTTATTCAATGTATTTATGACTGGCATTCTCGTTTGGAAGCTGAGTATCGCCTTGTTCCAACCAATTTATGTGATTGAAAATCCAATGGCATTACTTTATTTTACGGGTGGCGCTAAAGGCGTTTTGCTGGCTTTCGTCGTTTCAATCACCCTATTCGTTTATCAGACGAAACGGAAACAACTTTATTCTGAATCACTAATCAGTTCTATTTTAGTCGGCTTTTTGGTAGGTTCGGGTTTTAAACTAATTACAGAATGGCTCTTTGGATTAAACATTTCAATATTACAGTTATCTACTTTTATCATTGGCTTACTTGTATTTTTGATTTTTTCAATGAAACAGCATGGTTTTGCCCGCGGTGGCAAGTTATTGATCGTAGTTGGTTTGGTTGGATTGATCAGTTGGTCAGTATATAATCATTTATTGCAAAAGCAGGTCGTTCAAGATGATTCAAACGTTCAAGGTGACATCTCAGTAGGAGTAAAGATCGGAAATCGTGCGCCCCATTTTTCATTAAAGACGAGCGAAGATGAAACGATTTCATTGGCTGATTTAAAGGGTAAGAAGGTCGTAGTAAACTTCTGGGCAACTTGGTGTCCACCGTGTAAGGCAGAAGTGCCTGAGATGGTGAAGTTTTATGATACGTATGAAGATGAAGATCTTGAAATTTTAGCTGTTAATTTGACGAATACCGAAAAGGGAATGAATGATGTGCGCCGTTTTAAGGAAGCGTACAATATGAACTTCCCGATTTTATTAGATGAAGATGGAGCCGTTGCATCGGCTTATCAAGCCTTTACCATTCCAACCACATATGTTCTTGATGAAAATGGTGTCATTATAGAGAAAATGGCTGGACCGATGTCATATGAATGGATGGAAAAGAACATCCTTTCAGAATAGAGGACACGTGTTTAAAAAAAGGAAGTCACGGGAATAACGGAATACGTAGCAGGGTATATGATTATGAAAGAATTTTTATGGAGGAGATGATTTTCATGTTCCATTACACAGTAGAAACCGACAAAAATATTGAAGAAGCAAGTGAAGTATTGGAAGCTCAATTAAAAGAAGAGAAATTCGGAGTCCTATGGAATTTTGATTTGAAAGGTAAGTTGAATGAAAAAGGTCTAGAATTTGATCGTGACTTTAGAATTTTAGAAGTCTGTAATCCTCAAGAAGCACAACGTGTATTGAACCAAAATGTAATGGTTGGCTATTTCTTGCCGTGTAAAATGGTCGTTTATAAAGACGGAGACAAAACGAAGATCGGTATGCCGAAACCTACTTCATTAGTAACGATGGTGGATGATGAGGAAATTACGAATATGGCAGAAGATATTGAGCATAGATTAATCGCGTGTATCGACAAAAGCGTTTAACTTCTAAATTTTTCGTGACCGCATAGAATAGAATAATTGTGTTTAACAGATTACATTTAGATGACAAATTGAACTATGCGTTTCGTGCGTTAGTTTGACGGGAAATATACTCGTACAAATGTCTACTTTATGATGACTTATACAATGACAACCTGTCCTAGTGGTGGTATAATAAAAAAAGATTTCCAAATAAAAAACGCAGGTGTTGGCGCACCTGCGTATCATACGATAAGCTCGTTCCTCTAAGCGGGATCGGCTTGGACGAAAAGTAGACCGGAACCTAAGTGTGCATGCTCAAGGACGGTCTATTTTTTATTCGGGAATGACAATACGCTGATTATCAACGTGGCAAACGAGATGGTAACCATCAACGTTTGAAACACTGTCATTGTTACACCACCCCTTTCGAGTGTAGTGCCGACCGCCCTTGAGTAGCTAAACTTATCGTATTTATACAATTCTATCACTAATGGAAAATTTTCTCATGATACATATGAACCACTTATATCACGTCGAATTTACTACAATTTTGACGGATAAGCTATCCTGTTTCGTTAAATAGGATGATAGTCTTGGTTAGTGTGTATGTGCGTAAATTCGGGTAAAGTAAATAGAGACAAACATACTTTATTGATGGAGGAGAATGATGAGCTTACAAACGTTACAAAATGAGATTATTCAAAAGTTACATGTTGAACCAACCATTGACCCAGCTGAAGAAATCCAGAAAAGAGTAGGGTTGTTGAAGGATTACGCGAAAACAACTGGCATGAAAGGTTACGTATTAGGCATAAGTGGAGGTCAAGACTCATCTTTAGCAGGAAAACTTGCTCAATTAGCAGTTGAGGAGATGAGAGCAGAGTCTGGAAAAGATTATACGTTCATTGCCGTGAGACTACCGTATGGTGTACAGAAAGATGAAGATGATGCACAGAAAGCACTTGATTTCATTGGACCTGATCGAAAGCTCACTTTTAACATAAAAGAAGCGGTTGATGCTTCGTACCAATCTTATAGAGATGCAACAGGGGAAGATTTAAGCGATTTTCTGAAAGGGAACACGAAAGCACGTGAGCGCATGAAAGTGCAGTACGATTTAGCTGCGCACTATAATTTACTGGTCATCGGAACAGACCATGCTGCGGAAGCTGTCACAGGATTTTACACGAAGCATGGTGATGGAGCTTGTGACATAGCGCCACTATTTGGCCTAAATAAGCGTCAAGGGAAGCAACTGTTGAAGGAATTAGGGGCAGATGAGGCATTGTATACGAAGGTGCCGACCGCAGACCTAGAAGATGATCGACCAGGTCTACCAGATGAAGAAGCACTTGGAGTCTCTTATGATGAAATCGATAGCTATTTAGAAGGTAAAGAAGTGGTACCTATGGCGAAGGAAAAGATCGAAAGCCATTATCTGAAAACCCGTCATAAGCGGGAAAGTGAAGTCACCCTATATGACGACTGGTGGAAACAAAGAGCATAAATAAATTGAATTTGAAAACCCTGAGCGAAAAGTTACGCTCAGGGTACTTTTGTGTTTGAAAATGCTAAATGCACGATAATTTCGATATATGCACGATAATCTGGATATATGCACGATAATCTGGATATATGCACAATAAATCAAATAAATGCACGATAAGTATTAATTCGGCTTTAATCTCAAATAAGCATATGTAGAATTGTAATAAGCAGAAAGATGTAGGATGCGTAACGGTGATATCTCCTGCGTTTCCCGGAGGATTTTATCTTTCTCAAGTACCCCGTAGCAAGAAGAGCAACCAATGCTGCAACAGCCACCAAACCTAGTTGTCCAGTTAATGTACTTGCCCATCCATTTGAGAGCATATATTTCATATGCATGAACAACGAAGCAACGCCTATCAGCGCGATAGCGATATGAAAACGTATGTACACCCGAGTGAATACCACGAGCTTCCTACGCATGTCTGTTCTACCAAGACGACCAATTAACCTTAAGAATATATATAATATAAAAGCTAATACGAAACAGGATAGCGCAGTATATGCCCATAAAATCGCCGTTGAAAGATTATAGGGACGAGAAAACATATAAATGAACCATGGCATGAAAAGTATAATCGTAATGCCGGTACTTCTCCACACATTCAAACGAAACAAAAAACGCAATATCAGCGCACTCACAAATATCACCCCATCAGCACTATTGTATCAGAGTGTCTGACACCATCAGTCTATCTGATTACCTTGGGAGTATATTTCTTCGGTTTTATGAATAAAATAGTAAAAATCACTCATTTTAGAAAAGTGGGTGATTTTTCGATTTTGCGTGTTTCATTGTTCATAAGTGTTATCACTTCAAGTTAAAGGGTGAGTTAAACCGTGACATCTAACAGTAGTGGAGATTTGTTCATCATAGGTGGGAATGAAGATAAAGAAGGCGACTTAGAAGTTTTATCAATCTTCGTACAGGATGCCATACAAAATGGCGGTACGATTGGTGTGCTGACAACAGCAACGGGCTATCCTGAAGAAGTTGGTGGGGAGTATCGGGATTTGTTCCTGAAGCTCGGAGCTTCAAATGTAGAGCTCGTACATATTGATACCCGTACTAAAGCGGAAGAAGACCGGTATACACAAGTGGTCAGTTCGCTTTCTGCCTTATTCATTACTGGGGGAGATCAGAACAGGCTATCGAGTATTATCGGAGGTACGACCTTTTTTAAGGAAGTTCAGAAGGCTTGGCAAAATGGAATGATCATTGCTGGTACGAGTGCTGGTGCAGCTATCATGAGCCGACATATGATTATTTCTGGTAAAACGAAAGTTAAGCACGACAAAATCAACGTAGAAATCGGAGTTGGATTTGGTTTCCTAGAAGATGTCGTCATCGACCAACACTTTTCACAACGAGCCCGATTTGGGCGTTTATTATATGCAATCGCTCAGAACCCACAAATCATAGGCGTTGGTATTGATGAAAATACTGCGATATGGGTAAAAGATGGGGGGAAATACTTCGAGGTCATTGGTGAACATTCAGTTACTGTGATTGATGGCTGTAAGCTTTCATTTGTCGATATTGCTGATGAAGCAGAAAGTGATGAAGTTACCATTGCAGGTGTATCGTTACATTCTATCGCAAAAGGCTATCAATTTGACATGGAGAAGCGCCAGTTAATTATGAAAGAGAAGGGAACAGCCCAATGAAAATCAACAAAGTAAAGTATCTAACCGGGCCCAATTATTATAGTTATAAACCGACGATTTGGCTTGAGTTAGACATTGGAAAATTTGAGGAGATGCCGTCAAACGAAATTCCGCATTTTACAGACCGGCTACTAGAAACGATGCCAACCTTGTATACTCATACGTGTTCACGCGGTTATGAGGGTGGATTTGTCGAGCGTTTGAAAGAAGGGACTTGGATGGGGCACATTCTTGAGCATATGGCGATTGAACTCCAGTCTCTTGCGGGTATAGATGTGAAGCGAGGGAAAACCGTTACCAGTGATCGTAAAGGGATCTACTATGTAACCTATCGATATGAAGAGAAGAAATCAGGAATTTATGCATTCGAAGCAGCGATGGAGATTGTTTATGCTGTTTTGGACGGACAAGCAATTTCTCTAGATCCTTTTATCAAGAAAATTGAAGATCTATATTATGCAAATAAACTGGGACCGAGTACTGAGGCGTTATATCATGCCGCATATGAACGTAAAATTCCCGTTCAACAACTCGGCGATGAGTGTGTCCTACAACTGGGTACAGGGCGAAAACAGAAGAGAATGGAAGCGACGATGTCCAGTCAGACCTCATTCTTATCCGTCGAATATGCATGTGATAAAGAAATGACGAAATCGATGTTAAAAGGTGTTAGTCTACCCGTACCTGAAGGCAGCGTCATTACAACAGAAGAAGAACTATTAGAAGAAGCTGAGTCTTTAGGGTTCCCATTGGTCATTAAACCGATTAATGGCAGGCAAGGACAAGGGGTTTGTACAAATATCCGTAGCATTCAGGAGTTAAAGCTTGCCTACGCACAGCATAAAAACACCGACCAGCTCATTGTAGAGCGTTATTATTCTGGAGATGATTACAGATTCACCATTGTAGATGGAAAGATGGTTGCAGTCAGTCTCCGTTTACCTCCTTATGTCATTGGTAACGGAAAAGATACCATCAAGACCTTGATTGAAAAAGAGAACGAAAACCCATTAAGAGGGAACGGGCATGAAAAGCCAATGACGAAAATACCGATGAATGAATCAGTTCAACAATACCTGAAGCATGCGGGCTTAGACTTTCATTCGATTATTGAAAATGGACAAGTCATTCATTTGTTAGGGAATGCCAATTTGTCTACAGGTGGTCTTGCTATTGATGTCACAGATGAGGTTCACCCTTCTTATCGTACAATTGCAGAAAGCTCAGCGAAGACGATTGGTCTAGACATCGCAGGGGTTGATATGATTATTGAGGATATTAACGCTGAATACAAGCCAGGTCGAGCAGCAGTGCTTGAGGTAAATGCAGCCCCTGGAATCAGAATGCATCATCACCCTAGTTCTGGAACACCGAGAGATGTAGGAGGAGCCATCGTTGATTATCTTTTTGAAGATTATCGCGATGCGGCTATACCAACTGTTGCAGTGACTGGAACAAATGGGAAAACGACAACAGTCCGATTAATCTCACACTTTCTGCAACAGAAAGGGAAAATCGTGGGTATGGCGCACTCTGATGGGGTTTATATTGGGAAGCAATGCATAGACAAAGGCGACTGCAGTGGTCCTGTAAGTGCTCGTAAAGTACTTAATCATCCTGAAGTAGATGCAGCCGTTTTAGAAACTGCTCGTGGGGGCATGTTACGGGAAGGGACGGCTTTTCGTTACTGTGACGTCGGGATCGTGACGAATGTTTCGGAAGATCACCTCGGACTCGACGGCATTGAAACGTTAGAGGAACTCATTAAGCTGAAGCGTCTGATTCCCGAAATCGTACATCCTGATGGGTACTGCATACTGAATGCAGACGACGCTGCAGTTGCAGAAATGGCAGGTTATACGAAGGGTTCGATCGTATACACGTCAATGACAGCAGACAACCCAATTATTCAAAAACATGTGAGTAAGCATGGGGAATGTTGGTATGTTGATGAAGACTGGATTGTTCATGCGAAAGACGGACAAACCATGCGGTTAATGAAGTATGCTGATATTCCGATTACGTTCAATGGACATGCAAAGCATAACGTCAGCAATCTACTACAAGCATTAGCATCTGCACACTTATTAGGTGTATCAGATGAGCGTCTATGTAAAAAAGTATTAACATTCTTTCCTGATTTCCTACAAAGCCCTGGCCGCTTTAATAAAATCGACCAAGAGGGAAGAACGATCATCGTTGATTATGCCCATAATACGGCTGGATTGAAGGCTGTTTATGATACGATTCGCTCAATTCCATGTGAGCGGATCATAACGGCTGTGTCAGCACCTGGAGACCGTTTGGATGAAGATATCCGTAATATGGGAGAGATCATTGGGAAGGAAACGCATATCGTAGTCATTAAAGAGGACGGAAATTTACGAGGACGAAAGCCGAAAGAAGTGGCATCGATATTAGAGGAAGTTTTATCTGATAAAATCCCATCCGATCGGCGAATCCTTGAATTGGATGAACGTAAAGCTTTTCAGGTTGCCTGGGAAACGTCTAGACCTGGGGACTTGCTGTTGTTCCTGTACGATTCTTTCAGTTCAATTGAGCATTTCTTTAAGGAGAACAAGAAACAGAAGCGGTTACTTACTGAACGAAAATACCGTAGAACCTCCTACTTATAAAAAAAACCGAAAGAGTCAGATCGTCTGAAACGACTTGGTTTGCACTTTATGACTTATGGTGTAACCTTGAAGCTAAGATGATTCTGACTTTTTTTTCATGGAGGAGATTGTATGGATGTATTACCGAATTTCCGATTAGACGGTAAGCTTGCTGTCATTACAGGAGCGGGAAGAGGAATCGGCCAGGCGATTGCCATTGGATTTGCCGAAGCAGGAGCAGATGTTGTCCTTCTATCTAGAACAGAAACGGATCTTGAGCAAACAGCTGAAGCTGTAAAGGAACACGGTCGTAAAGCGTTTATTCATCCGACCGATGTTACAGACCGTGACCAAGTCAACGAAATCGTGAGTCAAGTTATCGAAACACACGGAAAGGTAGATATTCTCGTCAATAATGCAGGAATGAATATCCGAACGCCTGCCTTTAAGGTAACGGAAGACGAATGGAAATCAATCATGGACACGAATCTCCAATCTGCGTTTATGCTATCTCAGCAATTTGGTCAGCATATGAAAGAAACTGGTGGTGGGCGCATAATCAACATAGCTTCTGTAGCTGGGACAACAGCTTTAAGAACAGGTGTTGTTTATGCTGCAACGAAAGCTGCGATGATCCAAATGACGAAGAATCTTGCGTTAGAATGGGGCGAACATGGCATTCAAGTTAATGCGATCGGACCTTGGTATTTCCGTACGCCATTAACAGAAAAGCTCTTGTCTGACGAAAAGTATTTAAATGACATCCTTGATCGAACCCCACTGAAACGTGTTGGGGAACTGCCGGAGCTCGTTGGTCCAGCTGTTTTTCTAGCTTCAGATGCCTCTTCTTATGTAACGGGGCAAACATTGTTTGTAGACGGAGGCATGACCATTTACGGCTTTTAAAAAGATTGCTCTGGAAGCACTAGTGTAGATATCGTGCAAAACTGGAGATTTATCGATCAAAACTCGGATTTTATCGTGCAAAACTGTAAATTTATCGATCAAAACTCGAAATTTATCGTGCAAAAAGCCAAGTTTATCGATCAAACCGCAAATCTAACTTTAAAAAGCTGACTATAAAAGGAAGACAAGATCCTTTTGAGTCAGCTTCTAAAAAATCATCAACTAATCACGGGCATAACTGACATCTTTAGTAGCATGCATGAATGTTTTGTCCTTTGGAACATGATTTTTCTCAGCCAGCGCGCGGTTCTCAGTAGAATTCCATCCAATATCATTATGAGGATGGACCCATTGATCACCAGACATGATTGCGGGATCTACATCATCACTCCAATTTTGTAATGGAGAGTTGTCTGACTCGTAATGGCTATCTCCGATTGTAACGCCATATTCATTAACGAAAGGCTGTCGATCCTTCTCATCAACCTTTTTGAAAATCGGCGCATTCGCTTGGTGAGGCATGGTTCCATCTATTGAAACTTGCTGATCTTTTTTATGATCCATTCGGTTCACCTCCACATAGAGGATATCGTTAGTGTAAACCAATATCTTGTGGATTATGTTATTCAATGACCCCAGATTCAATAATATCCGTTTTCACATTCACACTAATCTTTAATTCAGGATAAATTTCCTCCCACTTCTTCAATTCCCAGTCTCGAAAATGGGCTTTAGCCTCTCTACCGAATCCGATTGGATCAATATTTTCCTCTTGAAAGGTCTTGATTATCTGTAACAATTCTTTTCTAAGCTGTTTGTCTATCGCTTTTTCTATTTTTGGTACTTGTTTTCCTAAACTTTTGATCTCTCCATAATTTTCATTTATGATTCCTTTAAGCTTCAGGTTTATGCTTATTTCTGGTGATTCTGATGAACCACGGATTTCTACATCGCGGCTAGAATCAATGTGGTCTAAGGAAACGCTGGTATTTAGCTTTTTCAAATTTATGATTAACTTCCCATTGGACTCCCTTTGCTTAAGCATCGTGAACCGAAAAATGATCGCTTCATCAATACTTGAAACCATTTGATCCCCTTTAAATAATGCAAGGCCTTTTAATTTAACCTTTTGATTGTGAATCGTAAACAATGGTAAGAAAGGATCAACACCTTCAGCATAATGAGATTGAAGAAATAAGTGGATGTTAGTTCTCGGTATAATTTCAGAATCTATGTTGTTTTCAATGATTTTTGAAACGTACATACCAAGATCTTGATTCTCCACATTTTGTTTCTCAATAAACTCACTTATTTTCCCTTCGTAAACCGCTAACTTTAAGTTGGCACTCACACTTGGATCTCGTTGAGTGACATCTGTTGATTCAAGTACGCCTTTTCGGGCAAAAGCCTCTCCGTATAACGCGATTTCTAATTTTCCGTTACCGATTGGTTTAGGCGCATTTAACATAAATTTCTTTTCTAAATCTTTTCCGAACTCCCCATTTTCCGTGAACAATTCGTTTTGAATGACTCCGTCTGCTTGAAATATTGGAATAGAGATGGTTGCTTCAATTAGTTGATCGTCGTCTTCAACTAAGTCATACCCAACAAATGTCACGAGAGAAATATCATCCAAGATTTTTCTGCTGACGGAACAACCACTAATCAGGATACAAACGAGAAATAACAGAAATAGTCGTTTCATACTAGGAGCTCCTTCTAAATTTTAAATGGAACAAGATAAATAAAATCGGAATATATACGTAAAGGATATATAACCCTGCTTGAGAAATGGTGGTGATGAACACATCAATCAATTGCCTGTCCCTCAGATATAAATTGACAGCAAACGAAATGATGATCATTCCGATTAACAGCTTCCTTTGGCTGATTGGAACAAGTTGTTTCATTGCACGACTCGAACACCATAAGGCTATACAAATGTTAGGGAAGATGATGAGAATCCAAGTTGCAATCGCGATATATTCAAACCGCTCGACAAAAGGAAACTCAACAATTTTGAACATACTTAACGTAGCCCAAATTTTACGTTCAAGCTGTTCCTCACTAAAGTATACGAATGAAGCGATTGCTACCATTACATATATAAAGGTTGAAAAAAGTATGCCTAATTGCGCCCATTTTTGTGATTTCTCGGGATTTTTTATAAACGGATAAATGATCAGAAGGACTTCAAAGCCGATGTATTCTAATACAGCAACTTTAGAAGATGCGAATATTTCTTTAGGTGAATGGTTTAATACAGGTTGAAGAAAATCCCACTGACCATAACGAAAGGGAAAATATAAAAAGAATAACAAAAAAGAAGGGAGGAGCACTCCAAAGAATGCGACCCCAGTGACGACCCTAAACCCTCCAGAAACGGTGTAATAAATTAAGGTAAGAAATACGAGCAAAAACAAGGTCATATTCAGGTTAGGGAACATCCATGCTTGCACCGTTTCGATATAGGAACGAAGGACCGTTATGCCTAATGTTAGGAAGTAGATGACGAAGAAGAAACTCAAAGCCCCTCCAACCCACTTTCCGAACACTCTTCTATGGATAGCGATTAAATCACCATTTTCTTTATTCATCATCGAGTACATCATCCAGAGAATAATATGGATGGACAACCCGGTAATGATGATTGAAATCCATGCATCATATCCCGCATCTTTTGCAATATATCGTTCATAACCTAAGACTCCAATACCGATTTGCATCGTATGAGTCAGAAAGAATGCTAAACCAGCGGAAACGAGGAATCGGTTCTTTACTTGCGTACTCATGCGATGCTCCTTTCATCTTACTCATCAATATCCTTTTTCTGCTTTGCTTTCTTTTTGCTAAATCTTCTCGTGTCTTCTGTCTGAAGATTGAGAGGACGAAGCGATTGTGACGTAAACGGTAAACGAATGATTGTATCTTTAAAGTCTGTTATCCTCGGAGGATATAGAGGCTGAAGATAAGGTCGTCCAAGTGACTTGAGCTTTATGAGATGTACCATGACAAAGCAAAAGGCAATAACGATGCCAATCAGACCCCATAATTGTGCAAAGAACAGAAAAGGGAAGCGAATCAGCCGAATGGTATTACCCATTTTATAGACAGGTGTCGTAAAGGAGGCTAGTGCAGAAAGTGCCACGATAATGAGTAACACGTTACTCGTCAATCCAGCTTCAACCGAAGCCGTTCCAATTACGATACCTCCAACGATACCAATCGTTTGTCCGACTTTTGTTGGAAGCCTAGCCCCAGCCTCCCGAAGCAATTCAATTGTTAGCTCTAGAATGAGTGCTTCCAATATAGGGGGGAAAGGGACAGTACTTCTTGAAGTAATCAATGTACTTAAAAGGTCCTTTGGAATTAACTCATAATGAAACGTCATGATGGCCACATAAATCGGTGTGGCCAAAACAGAAAATAGAACGGAAAAGATTCGAATTAATCGAAACGCTGTTGCAATGTGCCAGCTTAGAAAGTAGTCCTCAAAAGCCGAGAAGAATTCTAATAAGTTGGTCGGTCCTATTAAAACTTGGGGAGATCCGTCTACTGCAATTGCAATTTTTCCTTCTCCCAAGACAGATGCCACACGATCAGGCCTTTCTGTATCGATTAATTGAGGAAAAGGTGAATTTTGATTGTCAGCAATCATTTGCGTAATGAAGGAGCTATCACTGATTTGGTCATATTCGATATCCTTAATACGCTGCAGGACGGTTTGGACGTTCTCGTCATTAGCAATATGATCGAGATACAATACATTAATGCGCGTCTGTGATTTTGTGCCAATTTTAAATTCCTTTACTGTCAAATTGATATCTGGCAACCGTTTTCTAATTAAATGGATGTTCGTATCCAAGGATTCTATGAAAGCCTCTTTTGGACCTAATACACTAAATTCAATTTCTGGAGCCCCAATGCTTCTCGTTGAGCTTGATAAGGCTTTAACTAAAAGACATTCTTGGCTTTTTTGATTTATTTGGAGAACGAGGTAACCCTTCAAAAAGTGTGTTTTAATTTTCTTAATATCCTTAGTTATTTCTAAGTCTTCTATTGGAATACCCATTTTGAAGTCTTCTAACGAGCGCGTTTTCATCTTCTGTAAATGAGGCAAAATATCTCTGTGCAACGTTTCAATATCAATGAGTGTCTTCATATATGAAATCCATAACGACCCATGTTGACTGACCATTTCATATCTCACAAAATCTTCTGATTGATCCGCGAGCTCAAAGAGTTCATTAAGATTCTTAGGCTCTTCATCTGATTGTTTACTCTTCTTCTTCAACCAATTCATCATATGTAAAGTTCCTCTCGAATCTAGAGTGAACGATTCCACTTTTCTTTTACGTTTACCAATTATTGTCGGAAGTATGCGATACTGAAGTAAACATTTCGAACACCAAACTGAATAGGGTCATATCCATACGGACACTTAAGTCAAGGTTCTTCTTAATCACAACATGAAACTTTTTGATTGGATAAACGACTATATAAGTAAGAGGGGGAGAATAACGTGGTGGAACACTTATTTAACCGGTTATACGTGGACTATCACCAGTCGCTATATCAATTTCTAGTTTATTTATTACGAGATAAAGATACAGCTGAAGAACTCGTTCAGGACGTGTACATTAGAGTGATGCACGCTTATGACAAGTTTAAAGGGGATAGCAGTGAGAAGACTTGGTTGTTCTCGATTGCACGAAATGTGGCGATCGACTATATAAGAAAACAGAAGCGGCAAAAGAAAACATTATTAAGCTCAATTAATCTAGACGATCATAAGAATCAGTGGATCCATCCTGATCGTCTTCCGGATGAGATCTTAGAACAGAATGAAGCTGTAAGACAGTTGTATGCTGCATTAGAACAATGTAAAGCGGAGCATCGTGAATTAATTCTTCTCAGGTATATCCACGGCTTTTCCATCCGAGAATCTGCCTCCATCATGGGATGGACTGAAGGAAAAGTGAAAACGGTCCAGCATCGGACGTTGAAAACTTTGAAGGGTATCCTTGATGACACCAAGAAGGAGGAAGAATTGTCAAATGGGACAATCTAAATGGAATGAGGAAAAGATCATTCAAACACTCCGGGAATTTCCGAAGGTGGAAGACCCGAAACCTAAGGAAGAGTTGTTTGACCAAATTCAAAATAGAATGGAACAAAAACAAAAGAACAAGAAGCCATTTCGGTTTATGCCAGTCTTCGCGGTTGCTTGCGTACTTGCAATTGCAGCCATCATCTCTCCAACAATCATGAACAGTACACTTTTTGATTCGAAGGTGCCTGAATCTTCACAAACAGATTTACAAAACAGCACAAAATTAGCACCTGAAAAGAATGGCGATGCTAATGAAAATACCGAACAGGCAGCACCACCAGCTGAAGAAGCACCACCAGCAAGTGAAATTGGACCGATGGCCTATGATGAAGGCATTACGTATCATCCCGGGATAATAGAAGTGCCAGAAGAAAAGCAAGTGATCACCGTATATTATCCAGATCAGGAAGCAATGGGTGTAGTTCCGGTTTCAATATTAACGGATAAAGAAATGAATAGAGTAACAGGAATCGAAGAAGCGCTAGACATAATTTCCGCCGAAGAATTGGGCTTATCAGAATCAGTACTTGGAGATGTGAAACTTTCAGAAAACACACCAGATAATGCATTAGTTGTCGATATTGAACCAGGCTCTATCCAAGGATCGACGGGTGACCGAATCTTTCTAGATACTGTGAAAAATACAGCTTACCAGCTAGGTTATGATCATATCTACTTTAAATCAAATGGACAAGATGGATACGAATTCTCTCATTACGGAAAGATGAGTTCTGAAACTGTAAAAGCACCAGAAAAGGGCGTCTTCAGTCAGATATCGAGTAAAGGAACGTTATTCCTGATCAACGGAATACCGTTAAACAACGCACAACCTGAATCTTTAGATGAGACCCTACAATGGATGGGGAACGTAGTCGAAGGCTTCGGATATCAAGCAACGATACCAAAGAATGTGTATATCAAAAATGTAACAGATGAAAATAATACGGCTACGGTTGAGTTCTCAGAGGGTACGAAATTAGAAAATCATACGAGGTACTTGGCGATGATCGAATCCATACTGTGGACGGCAAGTCAGTTTGGATATGAACATGTACAATTCAAAGGGGCAACCATTGATCAAATTGGACCTTATTCTCTAAAAGAGTCGATCCCTGTATTAAAAGCACCGAATCTAGTGGAACCCATAACTGAATAGAATGTATACAAAAAGTGCTGATCCATCTGGATCAGCACTTTTATTCACCAAAAGGCAGTATTTTTACTTCTACACGTCTGTTTTTCGCTCGTCCTTCATTTGTATCGTTAGAAGCAACCGGTTGGAATTCACCGAATCCTGATTGACTAAATTTAGTAGGGTCGAGCTTTTCGTTTTGTAATAATAGTTCCATGAAATTGATGGAACGCTGTGCGCTAAGCTCCCAATTGGAGCGGAAATCATGGTTCTTAATCGGGATATTATCTGTATGTCCTGCGATCACGATCCGTCTTGGTGGATCAGTCACGAGCAATTGGGAAATCTCTTTTGCTAGTGTGATTGATTCTTTCTTAACGACTGCGCTACCTGAGTCAAACAAGGCGCGGTCTAAGATTGTGATGATTAAGCCGCTTTCCGTCAGAGTCGTTTTCAAACTCTTGTTAAGCTTGTTTTCGTTAATATAAGCATCAATTTTCTCTTTGATTTCTTTTAATTGATTTTGGTCAAATTCACCATTTGTTTTCTCTTGGTCATCAATTGGTATGATCGCACTTTCACTTGTAGGGATAGAAGTCTGTTCCACAATGCTAACAGGGCTTGTGTAATCAAGCGGTCCCGTTCCGCCGTTAAGTGCGGATTTAAATGAATTCGCCATGTTTTCAAACTTTGCAGCATCAACTGTACTCACTGCGAACAACACAATAAATAATGCGAGCAGTAACGTTAGCATGTCTGCATAAGGAATGAGCCAGGATTCATCAATGTGCTCTTCGTGTTTCTTCTTTCGTGTTTTAAGCATTTAACCCCTCTCCTTCCTGAGTAACAGGAGGTTCAACGTTTCTTTGGTTCGCTGGGATATAGATTTTTAACTTATCTTCAATGACTCTAGGTGAAGCTCCATCTTGGATTGATAAGATGCCTTCAACCATTACTTGCTTGACCATTACTTCTTGCTTTGATTTCCGCTTTAGTTTGTTAGCAAATGGATGCCATAGTACATAACCTGTGAAAATTCCGAACAACGTTGCAATAAATGCAGCTGCAATGGCATGACCTAACGCTTCAATGTCATCTAAGTTTCCAAGAGCGGCAATGAGACCGACTACAGCTCCTAGGACGCCTAACGTCGGTGCGTATGTACCCGCTTGTGTAAAGATCGCTGCTGAGCTTTCATGTCGTTCTTCCATCGCGACAAGGTCTTCTACCATCACGTCCCGGATGAATTCCGGTGTTTGACCATCAATGACCATCTTCATTCCATTTTTTAAGAATGGATCGTCAATTTCATCTGCGTGTGTTTCTAATGCAAGTAACCCTTCTTTTCTTGCGATCGTTGCCCAGTCAGAAAATATAGGAACCAACTCTTCGACAGTGGTTGTTTTTTTATCTGTAAACAATATTTTGAATAACTTCGGAAGCTTTTTCACTTCTTGCAAAGGAAAGGCAATCAAGACAGATGCGGCTGTTCCTGCAAATATTATCAACAAAGCAGCTGGGTTGAATAACGCTGTAGGGTTAACCCCTTTTAGTATCATTCCTACGCCGATTGCGATTACGCCAAGTATGACTCCGATTACTGAAGCTTTATCCATAAAAAATGTCATCCTCACTATAAACATTCTGTTGATCCTTGAAGTTCGATCATAATCTTTCGTTACTACTCATATCGACATCTTGACCGTAATTGTTTAATAGGGATTTGTGAGTTGTACATACATAAGTGAAAATAACCATCCATGGACATACTACACATCAAAGTGCGAATTGAAG
Organism: Pseudalkalibacillus berkeleyi; assembly: GCF_021608225.1. Classification (NCBI taxonomy): domain Bacteria; kingdom Bacillati; phylum Bacillota; class Bacilli; order Caryophanales; family Fictibacillaceae; genus Pseudalkalibacillus; species Pseudalkalibacillus berkeleyi. The sequence goes on along the minus strand of NZ_JAKIJS010000003.1, from coordinate 32,130 downwards.
TTTGGGCAAAGCCGTACTCGGAAACATAGAGATTAGGTATTGTTTAAGGGAGGTTGTCATATGACGAATGATAAAGACATTCAGATTTTAAGAGAGATGATTGATGATGAATTCAAAAAAGAATTGGCTGGAGATGTGAAGTCCGAAATGCCAGCTAAAGAAGAGAAGGATGGGGATGAAATAACGAATCCGTATCATATTGCACAACGTCTCATTGAGAGAGCAACCGAGACATTAGAGCTTCAAGAAGGTGTGTATGATATTTTGAAAAAGCCGAAACGAGTCATGAAAGTTTCCATTCCTGTTCGGAGAGATAATGGAGACGTTGTGAATTATACAGGTATTCGTGCGCAACATACCGATATACTTGGACCGACGAAAGGTGGGGTTCGTTTTCATCCAGGTGTAAATGAAGATGAAGTCATCGCCCTTTCTATGTGGATGTCACTTAAAACCGCAATTGTCGGGATACCATTTGGTGGAGGAAAAGGCGGTATTATCGTTAATCCAGAAGAGCTTTCAGAACGGGAAATTGAAGAGCTTAGTCGTGGGTTCATTCGTGAGTTAGAGCCGATCATGGGGCCCGAAAAGGACATACCTGCACCAGATGTGAATACGAATCCAAAAATCATGGGCTGGATGCTCGATGAGTTCGACCGACTGAGAGGACATAATGTTCCTGGTTTTATCACTGGCAAGCCGTTAATTATTGGTGGTTCAGAAGGAAGAGTCGAAGCGACTGGACGAGGGGTAGTCATTACCATTCGTGAAGCTGCTAAACGATTGGATTATGATCTCAACAAAATGACAGCTGTCATCCAAGGCTTCGGAAACGTTGGATCGAATGCAGCCAAATACTTAGAGGAAAGTGGCGTGAAGGTAATCGGGATCACTGATGCGAAGGGCGGCGTATACAATGAAAACGGGTTGGATATTGCGAGCTTAATTGAGTATGCCAAGGAAACCAAGACAGTCAAAGGATTTCCGGGTAGTGAAGATCTATCGAATGACGATTTATTCTCATTGGAATGTGATATTCTCATACCTGCAGCATTAGAGAATCAGATTACAGGAGATAACGCGAACCAAATTAAAGCGAAAATTGTTGCGGAGGCTGCTAATGGACCGACTACACCACAAGGTAACAAACTACTGGAGGACAACGGCGTCTTTGTGATCCCAGATATTTTATGTAATGCAGGTGGTGTAACCGTGTCCTATTTCGAATGGGTACAAAATGCGATGCACTACTCATGGAAAGAAAAAGAAGTGGCCGAAAAGCTCGAAGAAAAAATGGTAGATGCATTTAAAGCCGTTTATGATATGCGTGACGCCAAAAAGGTGAAAATGCGTGAAGCCGCATACCTTGTTGGTGTAGGGAGATTAGCCAAAGCGATGATCGCAAGAGGATGGATTAAAAACTGGGAGATGCCAATTGACTGCTAATCATGCTATTTTCTAGATAAAATTTCGTTTTTCTAGATAAAAATCATTTTTTCTAGATAACTGCATCAAACACAAGCTTTCAAACATAGTGATGATGATTTTTGTACACAAAAATCGACTATATTGCTTTTTTGCGAAGAAATATCGTAAAAAGCATACAAATAAACATGAAAAAGACCTTCTCCTGAGCAGATGAAGGTCTTTTTTGTATGGATGTTAGTTATTTCTTGCCATATTTAAGAATCGTAATAAATCACCGTATATCAAACTGTCTGAGAGTTCGAGTTCTTGTAAGTGTTGCTGAGCTTCGGTACAGGATTCGGGATTCACCTCTGCACCAGATGCTCGGTCATAGCACGTATCTTTCGTGTAGACGTAAGCGTCAGTGACAACACTTCTATCTCTGAATATTGCAACGTTCTTATGCTGCTCTGAAAAGAGGTCAGTTCCAAATTGAATACCTTGTTGTCCGATACCAAGTAAATTCAAGATTGTCGGCTTTAAGTCGATTTGACCAGAAACCTTTGAAATGGTTTTCCCTTTTTGACCTGGTATATGAATGATAAGTGGCACTCGTTGCAACTGGACATTATCGTAAGGCGTAATTTCTTCTTTATTTAATACTTGAGCAAGTGCGTCATTATGTCGCTCAGAAATGCCATAATGATCTCCATAAATGATGATCACCGAATTCTCATACAATCCGTTAGCTTTCAGCTGACCAATAAATTCTTTTATCGCTTTATCCGTATAGCTTACGGTTACAGGATACCGATCGACAATGGGATCATTTGTCTCGAATGTTGGGACCAATTGGTCGCTCTCATCATACTTGTAGGGATGGTGGTTCGTTAATGTAATAAATCTCGAATAAAATGGTTGCGACATTTCACTTAAATAATCCATGGATTGCTTAAAGAAAGGTCGATCCTTTAATCCATAATTGATTTGGTTGTTTTCATTGATTGTGTAATACTCTTGAGAAATATATTCATCATAGCCCATCGTATTATACATAATGTCCCGGTTCCAGAAACTCTTATTGTTTCCATGAAAGACCGCGCTGTGATATCCCTGTTTTTTCAGAATTTCAGGAGTAGCGAAGTATTCATTCAACGGATGTGTTTGGAATACAGCGCCCCTCGGTAATGGATATAATGAATTATCGAGTAGGAATTCAGAATCAGAGGTCTTCCCTTGTCCAGTTTGATGATAAAAATTATCGAAATAATAGCTGTCCTTTATGAAATCATTCAAGAAAGGTGTAATCTCTTTCCCGCGAACCTCTTTTCCAATTACGAATTGTTGTGTTGATTCCATTGAGATCAATATAATGTTCTTTCCTTCAGCAATTCCGTACAATTCGTCATTGACTGGTACATCTTTATTTTTCGTATATTCTATAATTTCTTCTACGTCAGAGTTGTTGGCCAGTGCTTTTTGAGCCTTTGTTTTGGATTGCAACAAGAGATCGTAGACGTGATAGTTATAAGTTCCGAGATTTTTCACGAGTAGTTCTCGGTCAAACGTCCGAGTAAGCAGTTGTGGTCTTTCGGACTCGGCTAGACCTAGATTGATTGCTAGAAAAAGGGTGGCAATGATCGCAAGCTTCATAAAGCTTTTGTTCGTAAACGACGACGGTTTCAAGGTTCCTCGTTTAACGAAATAGGAAATGACAATAATATCCAGAAAGAAGAAAATGTCATACCAATAGGTTTGTGCGACTAGACTATTGCCGATGTCGCCAACATTGTTTGTCTGAAATAATACAGGTACAGTAATGAAATCATTGAAAAATCTGTAATACAACGTATTGGAATAAAGGACGATTGAGAAGATTAGGGCCAAAATCCAAGTCATACGTTTTTGGAGCTTTTTGGGGAATAGGAAAACGAGTGCCATTGTGAAGATAACGGAACTTAAAGGATTGATGATAAGAATCAATTCCTGTATCCAGTTACTTGTAGGCAAATTAAAGCTTAATTTATAAACGACGTAGGTTTTGATCCACAATATTGTTGCAGTGATCACCAAGCTGTTCCTGATCCAACGCTCTTTCATGAGAAAACCTCCGAATTGCTAAAGACATACATTCATTTTATAGACGATTAGGAACGAAGAAAGTTCCATGAATTCTTATTTGTATTCAAGTAGACTATTCATTATCATAGCAAAATTCCTGTATATGGAAAAGTGTCATAACAAAAGTATTCGTGCTACTTTCCTATTTCTTTACCCTTTGCTATTGCCAAGTACACAAAATCTAACTATAATGATTAAAAATTACCAATTACATTTGATGATGAGGAGAGTAAATTTCAGGGCACATGCTAGCGAGCTGGAGTTGGTGGAAGTCCAGTATGAGCTGAAATTGAACCGCACCTCTGAGATGCTTATTTGAAAACAAGTAGATTAAGCCGTTCCCAGCGTTAATGGGTTAAGTGGATCCAAATTTAATTTTGGATAATTAGAGTGGTACCGCGGGCATAACTCGTCTCTCAATTTATTGAGAGGCGTTTTTTTATACACAAAAAAGGAGTGAAAACGGATGTCGATTAAAGATTATACAGCGCATCAATTAAGTATCATTATAGATTCTTTGTCAGAAGAAGATTTGAAAAAATCCTTAGAGGTCCCTCCAAATCGAGAAATGGGTGATCTCGCTTTTCCTTGCTTCATACTGGCAAAGCATTTGAAACAATCACCTGTACAAATTGCAAAAGAGCTAGAGGGAAAGCTTTCAAGTTCGGACGTATTTGACCGAGTAGAGGCTACGGGACCTTATTTGAATTTGTTTTTACCGAAGAGAAAACTGACAGAGCAAGTCATCAGCGAAATATTGGTTGATGGCGAGCAATACGGAAGTGTGAAAGCGAGCGGTCACCAGATACCAATCGATTTATCTTCACCGAATATCGCCAAACCGTTTTCAATGGGACATTTACGATCTACAGTGATCGGAAATGCGGTCGCGAACCTAGCAGAAAAGAATGGCTATAAACCAATACGCATCAATCACCTAGGTGACTGGGGCACACAATTTGGCAAACTAATGACCGCTTATGAAAAATGGGGAAATGAACACGCCGTAAGAAAGAGCCCGATTAAAGAATTGAATGCACTATATGTCTTATTTCATGAAAAAGCGAAGGAAGACCCTAGCCTAGATGACGAAGGTAGAGCTTGGTTCAAAAAGCTTGAAGGCGGAGATTCCAACGCAACAGCTTTATGGAAATGGTTCAGAGAGGAATCCTTAAAGGAATTTGAAAAAATTTATGAACTCTTGGATGTATCTTTTGACGCGTATCCTGGAGAATCTTTTTACAATGATAAAATGCAAGCCATTGTAGATGAGCTCAACGAGAAAAAGCTGTTAGTTGAATCTGATGGGGCGATGGTCGTTGATTTAGAGGAATTCGATATGCCGCCTGCATTAATTCAAAAGAAAGATGGCGCTTCCTTATATGCAACGCGGGATTTGGCAGCAGCTAAGTATCGAAAGAGCACATATCATTTTGCAGAATCATTATATGTGGTCGGTCATGAACAGTCCCTTCATTTCCAACAAGTGAAGAAAGTATTGCTCAAGCTAGGTTACGATTGGGCAGAGGACATGAAACACATTCCTTTCGGGATGATCCTACAAGATGGGAAGAAGATGTCTACGCGTAAAGGAAAGACGGTACTACTTGAAGAAGTATTAAAGCAGACGATTGAACAAGCAAAACGGAATATTGAAGAGAAGAACCCGACGCTTAAAGCAAAAGAGCAAGTAGCAGAAATAATCGGTGTAGGTGCAGTCATTTTCAATGATTTGAAACAATCTCGTCTAAATGACGTGGAGTTTGACATTGAACAAATGCTTCGATTTGAAGGGGAAACAGGTCCTTATATTCAATATACCTATGCAAGAGCTTGTACGTTATTAACGAAAGGCTCTTGGGGAGAAATGAAAGAAACAAATCCACCATATAATATAGATGAAGCGTACTTATGGGATCTTATTTTAACGCTAGAACATTTTCCGAGCATAGTAGAGCGCGCATTTCATGAATATGAGCCCTCTATTCTTTCTCGTTATTTAATTGTATTAGCACGTTACTTCAATCAGTATTACGGAAAAGTCCGCATATTATCTGGCACTGATGAGGAACAACAAGCCAGACTTCATCTCGTTAAATCGGTAACGGTCGTCTTAAAAGAAGGACTTAGATTGCTTGGTATAAAGGCTCCAGAGAAAATGTAAAGTAGGTGAGAGGATTGAGCAAGAAGAAGAGGGGATGCATTCATCATATTGAGTTATATGTTTCAGATTTAGAACGATCAGTGGATTTTTGGGGATGGCTCCTTACAGAGCTTGGATATTCTGAATTCCAGAAATGGGAGCAGGGCATAAGCTACAAACTAAACGATTCTTATCTCGTATTCGTTCAAACTGAACAAAAATATTTAGATGTTCCTTACCATCGATGTCGAGTAGGTTTAAACCATTTAGCATTTTATGCAGAAAGCCGAGAGCATGTAGACGAGCTGACAAAAGATCTGAAAGCGAAGGGGACGAATATACTTTACGAAGATCGACACCCGTACGCTGGAGGGATGAACTATTACGCCGTCTATTTTGAAGACCCGGATAGAATAAAAGTAGAAATTGTTGCCCCTTAAGTAAAAGGACTCAGAGAGAGGTCCTTGCTTATCCTGAAAAAGAGAGCGGGCTTATTTCAGTACTCGCAAAAAGGTTTAGCGCTCACCTTTAAGAGAGGGTGAGCGCTAATTTCATGATTTTCAATAAACTTTAATTATTACTGCATCGGCACGAGTGTAACTGTCCAAACGTCTTTTTGTTGATCACGAATAAGTCGGAAGAATTTCTGATTTTCTCCTGTACCGCCCCATGTAATATATGCATAGGAGGATCCAAATTCGTCTATTTGATAGGTTACATCTACTTCTTTAACCTTCTTCAATTCTTTAAGGAATTTTTCAGTCCCCGCTTTAGCTTCTGGCGTATCTACTCCATCAAAATAAAATTGTTTTGATGGCATTACTCCAGCTGGATCTTGATAAAACATATGATATTGTGTCTCGTGGTCTTCATTTTGAGAGGCGTAAAAATAAATTTGCATGACTTGAAAAGCGCTAAGGTCCTTTAATACCTTTTGGTCCTGTTCCGCTTTGAGCGTTTCATAAACCGCTACTAGTTTGTCTGGCAACGGTAATATAGGTTCGTGAATCGTTGTCTTCTCAATATCTTCATTTGCTGGAGGAGAAAGTTTTTCTGAACCGGCCTTCGGTAGTTTACTTTCCTGTGCGGTTAAAGCCTTATCAGAGCTAGGACCATTTTGATCTTGGTCATTTAAGCTTTCACTCGTTGCTAACTGTGCGGACGATTCGCCTTGGTCAGGTGAATTGCTAGCATGATCTGCAGGCATGTTATCAAATGCGATTTGCACGATGGCAAGAAGGAGGACAAGGCTGACGGCTGTACTCATGATTGGTTTCCAGTTCGTACGTAGGAATGAAAACCTACCTGTACGTTTTTTTGCAATCTTATCTCTTATTTGTTTTCGTTGCTTATCTGTAAATCTACTTTCATTTGACATCATCGTATTAAGTGTTTTGTTTAAATCTTTAAGTTGATCTTCCATCATCCATGCTCCTTTCTGATGTGATGACTTCTTTTAATAGTTGTCTGCCACGATGTAAGCGGGTTTTTATAGTCGATTCATTTATAAGAAGCATTAAGCTAATTTCTTGTACGGAAAGCTCTTCAAAATAATAGAGCAGTAGCATTTCTCGATATTTTATTGGCAATGAGAGCACTTGATTGGCGAGTACCTGTTTCTCATCCTTTGCCAACAGATCACTCTCGGGTGTTTTTAAATCTCCCTTCATCCATCGAGAGATTTTATCTGTAAATTGTAGATTACGGAAAGACCAGGTTCTATGATAATCATGACAACGGTTAATCGTAATCCGGTAAATCCAAGTCTTTACAGAAGATTCACCCCGGAAAGTATCTAATTTCGTATAGCAAGTAACAAAGACTTCCTGAACGATATCCTCAGCTCTTCCCCAGTCCTTTACATAAGTGTAGGCAAGGCGAGTCAGTTTCTCCCCGTATTGGTCCATCATATGTTCAATGACTTCTTCTTTCGGGTAACGACCGATGATCTTATCCAACTGGATATTCGACCGTTGCCGCGGCTGATATTCCTCCAACCTGGTAACCTCCTTTAGCGTCCTTTAATAATCAGACGTAGCCCATTTCAAATACGTTTCATGAATGATGGAATTAATTGATTAAAACAAGTAAAGTAATAGTTAAACGTGCTTATTATCCATTATATAACTGATTGATGGTAGAGGGGGATTGTATATGGAAACGACGAAAAAACGAAGAAGATGTAACTGGTGTGAGGATGATCCAATGCTTATGGATTATCATGATCACGAATGGGGGCAGCCATTGGATGATGATAACGATCTGTTTGAGGCATTGACACTCGAAATCTTCCAAGCAGGACTAAGCTGGAAAACGATTCTTCATAAAAGGGAAAACTTCCGTACAGCATTTGATGGATTTGAGATTCATAAGGTGAGTGAATATAAAGAAGAGAAGATTGAGGAATTGTTGCAAAACAAAGGAATTGTTCGACATAGACGGAAAATAGAAGCGACGATTCATAATGCAAACATAGCACTAGAGTTGATTAAAGATCATGGAAGTCTTAAAAACTATTTTGATTCGTTACCTAAAGAAACATTAGAAAAACAAAAAGAAATAAAGAAAACATTCAAACACGTCGGACTCACAACAGCCGAAAGTTTCCTTATGGCAGCAGGATATATCCAGCCAGATCATAGTGAGGAGTGTTTTAAGACAAAAAATAGAGGAAACCTATAGCGGTTGCCTCTTCTGTTCAAGCTGTTAAATTTTTGTAAAAGGACTACTGCCTGGTTCAGGCGTTTGATCAATAGCAACTGCACTTGGATTGATAGTAGGTTCAGGCGTTTGATCAATAGCAACTGCACTAGGGTTGCTAGTAGGCTCAGGCGTTTGATCAATAGCAACTGCACTTGGATTGCTAGTAGGCTCAGGCGTTTGATCAATAGCAACTGCACTTGGATTGCTAGTAGGATCAGGCGTTTGATCAATAGCGACTGCACTTGGATTACTAGTAGGCTCAGGCGTTTGATCAATAGCGACTGCACTAGGGTTGCTAGTAGGATCAGGCGTTTGATCAATAGCGACTGCACTTGGATTACTAGTAGGCTCAGGCGTTTGATCAATAGCAACTGTACTTGGGTTGCTGGTAGGCTCAGGTGTTTGATCGATAGTGCTATTGTGGCCTTGAACTAAACTATGAACAGAAAATAATACTACTAGCCCTACAGATAAGGTAATTAATTTTTTCATTTAAGTACTCTCCTTTAAAAATATTGTTGGCTTGCTTCTAATGCTAATTTATAATACTCACTCGAGCTTTTATATTGTGAGTTATTAAAATAGTATTCTGCCAGCAATGTGGCATATTCACAAACACGTTCTAATATATTTTGTTCTTGAAAAAAAGGAATAGCTTCTTTTTTTATAAATTGCTCATATTCCTTTCCGTGATCATTATCTAGTCGATATTTTAATACTTTATAATGGATTAAATATTCTTTGTCAGGGTTCTTTTCTAGATTATTGAACGTTTTTTCAAGCCACATAGAAGAGGAGGTGGGTTCTCCTAAATTAAAATACTCTTGGGCAATAAGATAGTATGTTATGTGTATACTTTGATCTTTTATTTTTTCTTTAATTTTTATTGATTTATGATAGAATTCTATAGCCTTTTTGCCATCACCCTTACTTGAATGTACATATCCCAAATTATGGTATATAACAGATAACCCTTTACTATCATTAAAGGACTCTGCAAATTTAAGTGCTTGGGAGAAGTGATACTCTGACTGGGAATAGTTTTTAATACGCCGGTTAACAATACCTAGTAAAATTTGGCAATCAGAACTTCTGGTGAAGTGATAATCTTTATCGAAAATATTGAGAGCTTTGTTAGCATAGCTAATAACTGAAGTATTATGGGTTAAGTGAGTAAGAGTGAGCGCAATATTATAATAAAATGTTGCAATTTCAACTTCAGTTAAAGGGGTTTGAACTAAGTATGGCTCAGCTTTATAGAAGTAATCAATAGATTCCCTGTAATCGTAAGTGATATAGTTGTACAGTCCCAAAATAAAATAATGATAAAACTTTAATGAGGAATCAAAATCAATATCTTTATATTTCTTTAAATCTTTTAATAGATTATATGCATCTTCTGCTTTTTTTTCAGTGAGATACTGTCGAGTAAGGAACAATTTATATCTTAATATGATATTGGGATCCTCAATAAAAGGTATTTGATCTTCTATTTTTAAGTATATTTCTTTAGCTTCTTTACTTTTTCTTAAAGTTAGATAGTAGTTCCATTCATTTAACAATCCAATAAAATTAACATCTAATTCCTGACTTTCCGGAGAGATCCCTAGTCTCTCACACAAGAGCTGGATGACGTCATCACTGGATTTTGCGTCGCCGTTTTCTATTTTACTTAGGTAGGAGACGGAGCATATTCCTTTTGCTAGCTCTTCTTGAGTGAGGCTTTTTGTCTTTCTATAATATCTTATTCTCTGTCCTATCAAAATATCCCCCCTCCCTAACTTGGGAAAATCGACCCGAAAAACCATCAAATATTGTCTATCAAAACTACCATTTTTCCCAATACAGGACCGTATGTTCCTTTGATAAAATTAATATAACACAAAAAGGAAATCTCAGTTAGCCTTTCAAACTAGTTTTTCACTATATTGGGAAGATTGCAACATTGTTTGTAGTAAGAATGTTCTTGTTATAATTATGACATGAATGGGAGGATATCATAATGGGAAAAATGAACAATTTATTTTTCAGCCACCACGAAACGAAAGACCCGTTTTATGCTTCTCATGGAAAAAGAATAGGAATAACGGCGAAAACGTTAGATCATAAAATGATAAGAAATACCCAGGTCAGCAAAAGAAAGCTTCTAGTAGATCGAAGTAACAATAACTGGTATTATTATCCGATTGACAGAAAAGGGAAATTTGACCTTGTAGCAACGAATGATCAAACAGGAACAATCATGAATAAGAAAGTGAAGGGTACCCCAAATATTTATGAATTTGAGAACAGTGTTGTCATTGCATGTGAAGGAAATGGTGAAGTTGGTTATGTGTATCAATTTTCCAAAGACAACTTAAAACTGTTGAACGAATGGGAAATCGATGGATTCATTTGGGGTGTAATTGAATATAATGGTTCGGTTTGTGTCTCAGCGTATGTAGTGGATCTTGATACAGCTAGACTTTATATACTTAATGGTCGATCGGTTGATTTTGTAGAGCTCGGGACGCACTTTGCCCCTTCTGATCTACTCGTGTTGAATGAACGACTGTTTATCTCATCCTATCCTTTATCAGAAAACAGCCCGAAACAAATCTTAATGGTGGATGAGGAATACGACATAGAGAAGAAATTTGGAGTATCCATTTGTCCGAGGTTTTTGTTTGAGAATGGTGAGGACATCTTAATACAAGAGCTTGATGTGAAGACTGGAAGATCCGATCGTTATTCTCTATTAAACTTAAATTCTGGTGAAGAAATGGTATCAAAAAGAAGTATGCCACTTAGAATTGTAAACTTTTAGAAGAGTAGTCGAGAGACTGCTCTTTACTGTTTTTCAATACTTATTAAGTTCTAGTTTCATGAATTGTTCACAGAACCTGCAAGGGATTGTCTAACTTTTGGCAAAGGAGTAGTAGAGAGGGGTGTTGGGTGATGTGGAAAGGCTCTGCTGCTTTATGTATGAATGAAGGCAAGGTATTGATGGTTCTACAAGGAAAGCCGAATGAACCGAAGAGGTGGACAATCCCATCTGGAGGGAAGCATGATGGGGAATCTGATGAAGCATGTTGCTTAAGAGAATTATTTGAAGAAACGGGCTATAAAGGTGACATTAAAAGGCGGTTGCACGTTAAGCATGGTGAATCATACGGAATTCAGGTGATCGTTCATTATTACGAGGTGGATATTGTGGGCGGACGACCAACCATTCAAGATCCCGATGAACTCATTCATGAGATTCGGTGGATCACCTCAAGTGAATTACATAAGTTAGACCTCTCGTTTCCAGAAGATTTGGCATTCCTAGTTGAAGAACTAGAAAAGTGTGACTCCAATTTTGTAACTTTAGAATAGTTTGTTGTGTGGTGAAAAGCCTCTAATAAAAAGAAAATGGTAATTTATGAACGGTCCTGTCAAATTACCAACACCTTACGAATAGTATAAATACAACTATAAAAAATTAGGGGCTAATCAAATGAAAAAGATGAATTACATCCTTACATCTTTACTCATTGGTTTTTTTTGGCTCATACCGTTAAGTGCGAATGCTGAATCGGGTCAACCTGAGAACTTGTTTAGTGAATCGTATATGCTTATGGATGCGTCTACGGGTCAAGTCATAGCGGAAGAAGACTCAGACCGAAGGATGTACCCTGCAAGTATTACGAAGATGGTGACAGCAATTATTGCAATTGAATCAGGTAAGATGAATGAAATGGTTACAATTAGTGAAAATGCAGCTTCTGTTGAAGGGACGAGAGTGTATCTGCTTGAAGGAGAAAAGCTGCCTCTTCGACAACTTGTTCAAGGATTAATGATTAATTCTGGGAATGATGCTGCAATCGCTATTGCTGAACATTTATCTGGTAGTGTTGAGGATTTTTCTAAAGAAATGAATGCATTCGCAGAAGAGCGTTTAGGTTTAGAGAATACCCATTTTGTAAATCCGAGTGGATTGCATGATAAAGAACATTACTCCACAGCCTCGGATATGGCAAAGATTGCCCAATATTCATTAGAAAACGAGACATTCAGGGACATCGTTAAAACGAAAAAACTAGCTTGGAAAGGTAAGGGTTGGGATACGACACTTGTGAATCATCATAAACTCCTTTGGAGATACGATGGAGTAGTTGGAGTGAAGAACGGATACACAAGTGAATCTCAACATACTCTTGTTACAGCTGCAAAGAAAGAGGATACAAGCTACATTGCAGTTACGATGAAAAGTGACACATCTGAACAAGCATATGCAGACACGGTAGAGTTATTAGACTATGGCTTTGAACATTTTGAGACAAAGAAAGTGGCAAAGGGTACGGTAGTTACTGATGAAGATGGAAAGGAATATACGTTAAAAGAAGATAAGTTCTTCACCAATATTATTGGAGAAAAGTTCAACACATTTGTTGATAAAGAGGGAAACCTTGTCGTTAGCAATGAACTTGATGAAGAAATTGCTACTTTTCCAATATTGCCAGATGCGACAGCTCAGGATGAGGTAGGCGATACTTCTCAACCGACTCAAGCTGCTATGGGCAATTTGCAGCCAGAGGATGAAACGGAACAGGGAACATTGTGGGTTACCCTAACGTTCGTGAGTTTTTGTCTCCTCTTTATATTACTTCTCGTAAATTGGTATCGAATTAAATTAAAGCGAAAAAAATTACGGGTTCAACGAATGATGAACGAATTCAAAAGATAAATCACAAAACAGCACTGCTTCGTTTCTTAGCAATAAGAATGGGGCAGGCTGTTTATTTTTTTGTTCAAATTTGTAAAGTGAAGCCAGCTTACTATTATAGGAAATTATGTATGGATACGTTATAATACATTCATATTATCGACATTATTCTGTCAGAGAGGATCAATGATATATGCGTTATGAACCATCCAATCAAATTGCTAAGAGAGCTTTGACAGTATGGCGATTGAACGGTATTTTCAATAGTCTTATCTTTTTACTTGCTTCAATTGGAAGTGTTGTTCTCGTCGTATTAACTGAGGTACCTTTTTGGGTTTCTGTTATTGCCATCATCCTATCTGTTATTGTTTCATACATCATGATTCAAGTCGTACCGAAAATCCGTTATCGTGTTTGGCGGTATGAAGTTAGAGAATATGAAATTGAGTTGAAATACGGACTGTTTATTATTCGGAGAGTACTGATTCCGATGATTAGAGTGCAGCACGTAGATACGAAGCAAGGTCCTTTACTTCGTCATTATGATTTGTCCAGTGTAACCATCTCAACTGCTGCAACGGTTCATGAAATTCCTGCTTTAGATAATGAAACGGCGGATCAAGTGAGAGATTACATCTCACAAATGGCTAGGGTGACAGAAGAAGATGTATAAGCCTACAAGATTACATCCGTTAGCTGCAGGGTTATCTTTTTTGAAATTACTTAAGGAATGGTTTATTCCGCTTATTATCTTTTTCTTTATTGGTCCAGGAAATGAAACGGATATGTTTTGGGTCAAATTTGCTCCGTTTTTGTTCATTGGTTTACTCGCTGTTTATGGACTCATTCAATGGTTCCGCTTCACTTATCATATAGAAGGGGATGAATTGAAGATTGAGCATGGAGTTTTTGTGCGAAAGAAACGATACATACCTCAGAAAAGAATTCAGTCTATAGACTATACGCAAGGCATTTTTCATCGTTTTTTTAAAGTTGTAAAAGTTAATATCGAAACAGCCGGTGGTGGTATGGGAGCTGAAGCATCTTTAGCGGCTATTCGTAAAATGGATGCAGATCAATTGTCTGAAGTTTTGCGTGATAATAAGAGGACAGAGTCCCCTGAGGAATCCACCCCTTCTACTATTGAAAGTCCTTTATACACATACACGTTATCAATGAAGGATCTATTAATTGCCGCTTCAACTTCAGGGGGAATTGGTGTGATGTTACCACTAGTTGGTACCTTCGCATCACAACTAGATTCCATCATCCCAGAAGACTTTTACGTAATTGCATTTAATTGGTTAAGTGGGTTCAGCTGGGTCATTATTGCGGCATTGGCATTCATTTCTGTATTCGTTGCTTGGTTCGCATCCTTTATGGGTGTGATCTTGAAATATGCGAACTTCCAATTGAAGCGATATGATGACCGAATCGTGATCACACGAGGCTTGCTTGAGAAAAGAGAACTAACTTTTCCGTTGCATAGAGTCCAGGGAATTCGCATTGTGGAGAATGTATTACGACAACCGTTTGGATATGCAACAGTTCACGTTGAAAGTGCAGGTGGTGCTGGACCGGAAGCAGGCATGTCAGCCATGCTGCTACCAATTATCAAGCGCAAGCACCTTAATCGCGAACTGCACAAAATCATGTCTGGTTATCAGTTGCCTGACCAGATGAACACTTTACCAAGACGATCAATGAAACGCTATATTTTAAGAGGGGTTCTGCCGTCCGTACTCTTACTCCCTCTCCTTTGGTGGTTACCGTCTAGCTTATGGGTATTATTAATCGTTCCGATTGCAACGTTGGCATTGTGGGGCGTTCTTAGATATAAGGATGGCAAATGGTTTGTGAACGATAAAGCCTTCTATATACAATCGCGTGGCCTTTCAAGATCATTACTTATTACTGAGAAAAGGCGTATGCAGGACTTTGAGGTGACTGAATCCTTCTTTCAGAAAAGGCATCAACTTACATCATTAAAGACATCCATATTGTCCGCTGGAGTCGGAAAAGCATTTCGACTTATGGATGTTGACCGGGATGAAGGAAAAGACGTGTTTAACTGGTATACTCGAGAATAACGAAAGAGAATGTTAATGTAAGGATAAGAAAGCTCCAATCATTGGAGTTTTCTTTAATTACAAAAGTTTTTAAAGGATCACACTTATAAGTGTAGAAACGAGTAATATTAATCAGGAAATGAGGTCATTGTATGTTCATTGTCCACTCTACAGTTAAAGTACCAATTGATAAGACAGAGGAAGTCATTGATATTTATCGAAATCGGTCACGACAAGTAGATCAAGCAGAAGGGTTCCACTCTTTCGAATTATTACAAAATGATAAATCCCCTGAAGAATTGACTGTGCAAATTAAATTTACGAATAAGAAAAGTTATTTGGAATGGGTCCGAAGTGATGATTTCAAACGTATTCACGAACTTGAAAAGAAATACCCTGACAAAGAACTAGCTGACATTATACCAAAAGTCCAGATGTATAGTGTTGTGGCTACATGAATAAAGTGATTGACCCTCAAATAATAGATCAAGTAATTGAACGGCTTTACGAAATGTACCCCTCACTTGAGGAACGTTTTGGTGAAAAGGGTAAGAAAAAATGCCGTGAAGATAATGAACATCATTTCGCTCATTTAGAAACATCTTATGAACTGCAAAACACCCAATTTTTTGTAGACTATGCACACTGGTTAAACGGCATTCTTCAAAAGCACGGTATGACATCCGAGCATTTATACAATAACTTCAAAATCATTGAACAAGTCATTACTCAAGACATAGGTACAGATAGAAAAAACCACTATAAACAATCATTAGCCCAGGCGTTTGTAGAGTTAGAGAATATTGAATCAAAATAAATGTGGGGGAATTACGATGGAAGGGAAAGTTAATTTGTTTACAAATTACCTACTTGCGGGTGATGAGGCAAGTTGCGAAATGCTTATTGAGGATTTGCCCGACAAAGGTAATATTTTCATCGTTTTTCAACTACTAACTCGGTCCATGCAGCGTATAGGTGAGTTATGGGAAAACAATGAGATTTCAGTTGCTGATGAACACCTTGCAACAGCTACTTGTGACTTCATTCTTTCCCAATATAAATATAGGTATATTACGAAAAAGCAAACTAAGAAAAACGAGAAAAAAGCGATGTTTTTCTGCTTAGAGAATGAACAACATTATTTAGGAACGAAAATGATTGCTAGCTTGTTTGAATATAATGGATGGGATGTTCGGTTATTCGGAGCGAACTTACCGCTTGAGTATGCTCAGTCTCAAGCAGAAGAATGGAAGCCGGATTTAATCGGTATTTCCGTTGCGATCATGTACCATTTACCTAAACTGAAAAGCTATATCGATACACTGAGTCAAACTTCTATTCAACCGTGTATGTTAGTAGGCGGCCGTCTTGCTGGAATTTATGATTTGAGGCCGTATTGTTCTAAGGAAACCGTGATTATGAAGGATATTAAAGATGTTCAAGACTGGTTAGATCAAGTAAGTAGTGAGGGGAATTCTAATGTCACACGTAACCAACATTCCAGTTCCATACTTTCAAATCAATCATGATTATAAGATTTTAGCACGTTCTAAAGTGGCAGACGAGCTCTTTCCTTTGGTAGCGGGTTTTCTTGAGCTTGTAGACGGCGACAGTATGACGAAGGCTACGAAATACTTGCGTATCAAAAGTGGTACATCTCAATTTGAGCTTGTAATGCAAACGACAACGAACCCCTTCTCGCTATTTGAAGTTCACCTTTCATGGAATATGGATCATACTTGTGAAATTGTTTGTATCAACAAAGACGATCAAAGCAATCAGTTGTTCAAGCAAGTTGACCGCCTGCACTCTAGATTAGAAAATACAAACTATGAGCTGCTGGAGAAAAAGAATGAATTAGAGTATGCGATGCAAAAAATTAATGAACTCTCAGGTCCTATTATTTCTTTAACAGAAAAAGTCGCTCTCGTACCACTCTTTGGTGAGCTAACCGATGAAAAAATGCATTATATTGCAGAAAAGATTTTGCGTATTGCCCATGAGAAAAATCAAGAACGTTTATATTTTGATTTCACAGGTGTGGGAGAAGTAACCCAAGAAGGGGTTGATGAATTACAGGGATTGTTTAAAACACTTTGGTACATGGGACAAATCGAAGCGATTATTATTGGAATTACACCTAAACAAGCGGTAGTGCTGAACCATCTAGATACTCAATATCCACTGAAATTTGTATCTACTTTAAAAGATGCAATTAAAGATTTATATCAGAAAGTGTAAGAAAGGGACCCAATGTATCCACCGCAATGGATAATCGGGCCCCTTCTTTTATACGGTGGAACAATTAATACCGTGATTTACGGGACATTAAAAGGATTGGTCCTAAAGCTGCGCCCCCAACAAGTCCGAATAAATGACCGAGAATGTTGATTCTTGGTGTAACGAATGTCATAACAAGACTTAGCACAAGAATTGTCATCACGAGTTGTGAATTCTGTTGATCTATAAGTTCTTTACGAGCATAAATAATGTAGACATAAAGACCAAATAATCCGAAGATGGATCCTGAAGCACCGATATGTGAATACCCAGGTCCTTGTAGAAAGAGCGTTGCGATATTTGCAATGACACCTGCCCCAATATAACCAATGATAAATTTATATTTCCCTAGAATACGTTCTAATGCTGGTCCGAAAAGGAATAGTGAGAACGAATTGAACAGGAAGTGAGGGAATGCTTCGTGCACGAATATAGGTGTTACGAGCCTCCAATATTCACCTGCTAAAATATATATGTTAAACCCTGCTGTTAATCTTAGTAAATCTGTGGATAAGTTCACGCCAATAAAGAAAAGGATGTGAATGGCGATAATTATGGTGATAATAGGATAAAGACGGATGAAAGAACGAAAATTCTCAGTCCGGACAAACATGACGAATCCCTCATTTTCGAATTTGATTTGATCCATTTATTTTACCATATTCACATCAGACAGTCTGAATGTAGGTTTTATTCACTTTTATTAAATAGGAGTTGTATTGTAATGATCGTCGGAATTGGTATAGATATCATTGAAATTGAACGAATTGAACATACATATAAACGTCAACCGAAATTTGTAGAACGAATTTTAACGGATCAAGAGATGGGACACTTTTTATCCTTAAATGAAAGAAGGCGAATTGAATTCCTTGCTGGACGATTTGCTGTAAAAGAAGCATATGCGAAAGCGACAGGAACCGGAATAGGAGAAAGCTTAAGTTGGCAGGATATCGAAATTGTCCCTGATAATATGGGGAAACCAACCTTGCGTTCAAACTCCGAAAACATTGCCCACGTATCGATATCTCATAGCAAAGAGTATGTAGTCGCACAAGTAATCCTCGAAAGCCCGTCAAGCTAGTCTGCATATTGCTAGAAGTTGTCTCATATATTTGTAGTGCGGTTAGAGGGAACGCTGATGCATATGCGCAGTTGGTCTTGTGGATGCAACCGCCAAAGGTTTTAAACAAGGGGGTGTAGAGGTAAAAAAGATGTTTGCATTCACGATAAAGATGAATCGAAAAAGCATTCCTATGAAGGTATACCCCGTGGCGGGAATGTCGCAGACCATCTGAACCTGAGCATATGAAACGTCCCTCTTTTGTCATCTATATGAGGCAAAGGAGATGAATAATTTGAAAAGAGCACTCTCACTTCTAGTTATTGCACTTTTGATTACGGTATTGGCGGCATGTGGTTCGAAGAGTCAAAAGGATGTACTTTCTGATCTCGAAGGTACGATGAAGAAAATGTCCAGTTATAAATCAGAAGCTACAATGACGTTGCAAACTGGAGAGCAACCGATTACTTACAATATTGAGATTTGGCATAAGAAACCAAATTTCTATAAAGTGAGCCTAAAGAATGCTGAGAAAGACCAGAGCCAAATGATTTTGAGAAACAGTGATGGTGTGTTTGTGCTAACTCCTGCCTTAAATAAGAGCTTTCGATTCCAAAGCGAATGGCCGGAGAACAGTAGCCAAGTTTATTTAATGGAGTCGCTAATAAGCGACATTTTAAATGATGATGAACGGAACTTTAAAGCAGGGGAAAAGGGATACGTTTTCAATACGAAAACCAATTATCAAAATAAGAATCTATACAAACAAGAAATCACCCTAGATAAATCTAACTTGATGCCAAGTAAAGTCAAGGTTATGGATAAAGATATGAAAATTCTAGTAGATGTGAAGTTTAAGAAAACAAAGCTGAATTCTAAGATTGATGATGGGGCTTTCGATATGGAAAGAAATATGGAAGGTGCTCAACTTGAAGTGCCAACGATGGCGGCAGGAGAGAAAGAGCTAACTCCATTATTTCCGAAGTTCATACCTGAAGGATCCTCGCTATTGAATCAATTAGCAAATGATGATGGGGATGAGATCATCTTAACATATGCCGGAGACAAACCATTTACAATCATTCAACGTCAAGCAGTCGTTGCGCCTGCAATGAAAATGCTTACGATGCATGAAGGAAACCTAGTTGATTTAGGTTTCGCAGTGGGTGTACTTAGTGGGAAAACTTTGAACTGGTCGGTAGATGGGGTAGATTATTACCTTTCATCGAGTGAACTTACACAAGAAGATATGGCCGCAATCGCTTCCTCTATGATGAGTACACAAGGTAAATAGAAAACTCGGAGGCTGGAAGAATGGCACAAACATTCTTCTCAGCCTGTTTTTACACTTAGGCTTTGTTGATTAGTTAAAAGTTACGTATAACGTGTAAGGACATATAAGGCTCATCTATGCCAGGGCTTGGATGAGCCTTACTTTCTTTATAGATCACGAGCATGAAACGCCTACACAATATAAAGGATAATGAAACTGAGAAAGAGTTCATGTACAATAGAGAGAAACTTATTGTGTAGGAGTCGTTTTCATGCATTATTTCAGAGATACATGGATAGAAGTGAATCTGGATGATATTAGTGAAAATTATCTAAAAATACAACATCATCAACGAGATGGCACTAAGGTCATGGCCATAGTTAAAGCAGATGGATATGGACATGGGGCTTACCAGGTGGCAAACCACTTAATTGAAAGTGGCGTTGACTATCTGGGTGTTGCTCTTCTAGATGAGGCAATTGCTTTGAGGCAGAGTGGAATCGAGGTCCCCATTCTTGTTCTAGGATGGGTAGCTCCTGAACATGCGCCGATTGCTTCAAAGAATGGTATTTCACTCACAATCTTCCAAAATGAGTGGTTACAACAGGTCGCTCTCCAAGAGAATCCATTGAATCTTCATGTCAAATTTGACACTGGAATGGGACGTCTTGGTATAAATGATGAAAATGAGGCAAAGCTAATCATTAATAAAATAAAAGAAAATCCGAGTTTAAAGTTAGAAGGCGCTTTTTCCCACTTCGCAACAGCAGATGAACTAGATTCTGAGCTTGTTCAACTTCAGAAGAACAGGTTCTCAAACTACTTGTCATTAATTAATGCCGAGGGGCTTTCAGTAGAAATGGTTCACTTCGGTAATAGTGCAGGTGCAATTCGGTTTCCAGATGATGAGCAGCATTATGTAAGGGTCGGCATATCGCTTTACGGCCTTTCGCCTTCGGAGGAAATGAAGAGCGTTATTCCTTTCTCTCTTAAACAGGCTTTCTCTCTCCATAGTAAATTGACCCATGTTAAGCAAATAAGCCCAGGGGACACCATTAGCTATGGTGCAACATATCAAGCTGATGAAACAGAATGGGTTGGTACTGTACCAATTGGATATGCGGATGGATGGATTCGCCGATATGCAGAAAAAGGTCATATCCTTGTTCAAGGTCATCGTTGTAAAATTGTAGGGAGAATTTGTATGGATCAACTAATCGTGAAATTACCGTTCCAAGTAGATGTTGGAACACAAGTCACATTAGTTGGGAAGCAGGCAGATGATGAAATTACGATCGATGAAATTGCCCAGCAAAATGATACGATTAACTATGAAGTTCCATGCTTAATTTCTTCTAGAGTGCCAAGAGTCTACAAAAAAAACAACCAAATTATTGAAACAGTGAATCAAATCCTTAATAATTAGTAAGTTTTTAAAGGAATTAGGCTAATTTTGGCGAATGACTGATATAAAGATGGCTTTGCAATATATCGTGTCTAATGGTACTATTAATAAGGGATTTTACAGAGAGCGAAGCAGTTAGCTGGAGGTGGATTTTTGTGTCAGATATGCACAAAAAGCAAATCGTAATAAGCTTACCGGAGCAACTGATAAAAAAGGTGGACGGAGCGATTATGAACGAGAACTTGAACAGAAGCGAGTTTATTCATCAAGCAACCGAAATGTATCTGCAGGAACGGGAAAGCCGGCATATCCGTGAATCCATGCGTCAGGGGTATATGGAAATGGCTAAGATCAACTTAAATATTGCATCAGAAGCCTTTCTTGCTGAGGAGGAAGCTGATCTAACTTTGGACCGCTTAGTAAGCGGGGTGTAATGATTTGATAGTTAAGCGTGGCGACGTTTACTTTGCAGATCTTTCTCCAGTAGTAGGGTCGGAACAAGGCGGAATCCGCCCGGTATTGATTATACAAAATGATATCGGTAACCGGTTTAGTCCTACTGTAATCGTCGCGGCCATTACAGCCCAGATTCAAAAGGCTAAACTACCTACTCACGTTGAAATTAGTGCTAAGAAATATAAGTTTGAACGTGATTCTGTTATATTGTTGGAGCAAATTCGTACCATAGATAAACAGAGACTGACAGACAAAATCACACATTTAGATGACGAAATGATGAAAAAAGTCGATGATGCTCTACAAATAAGTTTAGGACTCATTGATTTCTAGATTTGATTGCTCCAAGTAAGCTGCTAATTATGGCGGCTTTTTTTATTGTTTAAATTTCTTTTGTTTGTTAAATTGTGGCTCTAAGATCAAAACCATTGAAAGATTTGGATAATAATGAAATAATATTTTTATGTATGATATCGATCGGAGGCATATGGATGAATTCAAGTGTATATGAAGTTATGCAGAAGAATCGTTCTTCTATAGAAGAAGCGTGGCAAGATAAAATGTTAAACTTCAGAGAAGAAGAACGTGAACTATCGAATGTGACGAAAGATGTATTCCTTAATTCGAATACTGAGTTTATAAATAATTTAATGAAACATGTAGTAGAGCAACGAAGTGATGTTGGACCTGATCTTCAAGATTTCTTTGAAAGAACAGTACAAATTGGTTGGCCGCTTAGCTACGTAACAAAAGGTCTACAAGTTTTCAGACGGATCGGTCTTAAAACAATTATTAATGACAAGGAAGATTTAGATGAAGTAATGGATACGTTTGATGCATTTGACCGTTCTGTGGACAACCTTTTTGAAGCGATTGTTTCTTATTCTACACAAAACTGGAGAAATACAGTTTCGGTTCAGAAGAAAGCATTGCTTGAACTGTCTGCACCTTTAATACCTGTTTTTGAAAACATTAGTGTAATGCCTCTAATCGGAACGATTGATACCGAAAGAGCAAAATTAATTATGGAAAACCTTTTAGATGGTGTCATTGAAAATCGATCTCAGGTTGTATTGATTGATATTACAGGAGTACCTGTTGTAGATACAATGGTTGCTCATCATATCATTCAAGCAGCTGAAGCTGTCCGTTTAATCGGATCGAAATGTATTTTAGTTGGGATTCGTCCGGAAATCGCACAAACAATTGTCAACTTGGGAATTGATCTAAGTGACTTTCCAACCAGAAGTACGCTACTTAAGGGGATTGAGTCTGCATTAGAAATAACAAATAAAAAAATTGAAACCTTATCCTAGGAGGGCTACGGATGAGAGTACCTATTCTAAAGTTACATGAGTATCTTTTAATTTCAATACAAGTAGAGTTAGATGATAAGACTGCGCTACAATTTCAAGAGGATTTATTAACGAAAATACACGATACTGGAGCAAAGGGAATCGTTATTGATTTGACATCTGTCGATATGGTGGATTCTTTTATTGCAAAAGTATTAGGCGATGTTGTTAAAATGTCTAATTTGATGGGAGCAAAGGTCGTATTAACTGGTATACAACCTCCAGTTGCGATTACACTTATTGATTTAGGAATTCATATGCGAGATGTGCCTACAGCTCTAGACCTTGAACAAGGTTTAGACAAACTTCAACTGGATTTGGAGGGATGACGATGGCCGTCCAATCCTGTATAGATGTAAGAAATGAATGGGATATTGTCAGCGCAAGACAACTTGGAAGAGACCTTGCGAAAGAATTAGGGTTTTCAAGTGTAGACCAAGCAAGAATTACGACAGCAATATCTGAATTAGCCCGAAACATATACTTATATGCAGGTAATGGTAGAGTTTGCATAGAACCAATTGAAGAGGGTAATAGAAGAGGGCTACGCATTAGTGCGAACGATACAGGTCCTGGAATACAAGATATTCGCAAAGTAATGGAAGATGGATATACAACATCTGGTGGACTAGGAGCAGGTTTGCCAGGCGTAAAACGACTCATGGATGAGTTCGCGATTCAATCTACAGTGGATGTAGGGACTGAAATATCGATTACAAAATGGCTCCGGTAGGAGGATAAATGATGTTGGGGGATAAAGGAATCCTAGTAGAGCGATATGAACAATTCTTATCAGCTTACTTAAGCGGAAGAACAGAACAAGCATTATATAAAGCACAACAGTTCAGCCGAAAGATGATTGAACAAAATATCTCCCCAGAAGAGGTTATTAATATCCACTATACGGTTTTAGAATCCTTGAATGGTGACATACCAGAAGACGTCAAGGATTCTTTTGACTTTTTAATTGAAGTAATGATGGGTTATGGAATGGCTTATAGGGAACATCAAATATTACGAGATAAACAGATGGCGCTAGAGTCTGAAATTGAGGTTGCAGCAAGTATGCAACAAACTTTACTTCAAGGTGATATTCCAAACACTGATCGTTTGGAAATAGGAGTCATTAGTAAAGCCGCAAAGAAAATGAGTGGAGATTATTATCACTTTGTTCAAGATGGATCAGCATCAATCAGTGTTGCGGTTGCAGATGTCATTGGGAAAGGTGTTCCTGCGGCATTATGTATGTCCATGATTAAGTATGCGATGGACAGCTTACCTGACCAACAGAATGATCCAAGCTACGTTTTAGAAAACCTAAATAGAGTTGTAGAACAGAATGTCGATTCTACAATGTTTATTACGATGTTTTATGGTCATTATAATATGGATCAGAATCGTTTCTTTTATGCTGGGGCTGGTCATGAACCAGGTTTTTATTTCAATGCAAACACAAATGAGTTTGAAGAGTTTACTGCGAAGGGACTCGTATTAGGTGTATCAAGAAATACAAAATACACACAGTATGAGAAAAGTGTAGAAGTTGGAGATATGATTGTCTTGCTTTCTGATGGTGTCACAGAATGTCGAACTAGCAACGGTTTTATTTCTAGAGATGAAGTGATCTCGCTCATTCGATCATATATGCATCTATCACCACAAGAGATTGTTGACAATGTCTATTCTGACCTTGAGGAATTACAGGAATTTGAATTAAGGGATGATTTTACCTTAATCATTTTGAAAAGGTCGGTTTAAGGTCGTTGCGATTGTGGTATGGATATATAAATGCATGCCTATAACCAAGGGGGAAGAACAATGAACTTACAAATTCAAATAGAAGACTCGAATCAAAATACGGATAAATTGCTACTGAACGGCGAAGTAGATGCGTATACAGCACCTAAGCTAAAAGAAACATTAATCGGGCTAACCCAAAAAGAAGGTCATAAAGTGATTGTCAATCTTAGTGGGGTAGATTATATGGATAGTACTGGACTAGGTGTATTTGTTGGAGCATTGAAATCATCTCAACAAAGCGGCAGTACGCTGATCTTAACTGGTATGACCGAAAGAGTTCAACGATTGTTTGAAATCACAGGATTAACTGAAGTTATGAACATTGAGCCAGCAGCAAAGGGGGAGGCGCGATGAGTGATATGATTGAAATGGTGATCCCAGCCAAACCTGACTTTGTTGGTGTAGCGCGTTTGACTGTGTCTGGCATAGCGAGTCGAATGGGCTATACATTTGATGAAATAGAAGACATTAAAATTGCGATTTCAGAAGCGATTACGAATGCAGTTAACCATGCTTATGTTTCAGATGAAGATGGCGAAATCCGTTTATCCTATGGAAAGTTTGAAGATAAACTTGAAATTACTGTTATGGATAAAGGAAAGAGCTTTGACGTAAATGAAATTAAGGAAACAACCGGACCAGTTAATGGCAAACCTGTTGAGCAAATCAACGAAGGAGGGTTGGGACTTTTCTTAATTGAAACGCTAATGGATGAAGTAAATATTCGCGAAGATGCAGGCGTTGTAGTCATGATGACGAAATACCTAAATAGAGATGGGGTGGATGAAAGTGTCGACCAATACAAGCAAGCCCCGTCACAATAAAGAACACATCTATGAATTACTAGAACAATTAAGAGAGGATCCTGAGAATCAGGAGATTCAGACCATTCTTGTTGAGAACTATAAAGATTTGGTTCACTCTCTTGCTCGAAAATTTTCTAAAGGGAAAAGTATTCATGATGACCTCGTCCAGGTTGGAATGATTGGTCTTCTAGCTGCATTTCGCCGTTACGACCCTGAATTCGGTAGAAGCTTCGAATCATTTGCTGTTCCAACGATCATCGGTGAGATTAAGCGATTTATTCGAGATAAAACTTGGAGCGTACACGTTCCGAGAAGGATAAAAGAGCTAAGTCCACGAATTAAGCGGGCGGTTGAGGAATTAACCAATGACCTTCAACGTTCGCCGAAGGTTGCTGAAATAGCTGAATACCTTGAATCCTCTGAAGAGGAAGTCCTTGAAACGATGGAGATGGGCAAGAGTTATCAAGCCTTATCTGTTGATAGTTCCATTGAAGCAGATCAAGAAGGTAGTACAGTCACGTTATTAGATCTTGTCGGAAGCACAGAGAATGGTTACGAACAGACTGACCAACGGATGCTCCTGCAAAAGGCGTTCGCTGTACTAACTGAACGAGAACAAGAAATTCTTCAATGTACGTATTTTGAAAATTTAAGTCAGAAGGAAACGGGAACTAGATTAAATATTTCCCAAATGCATGTTTCAAGGTTACAACGTAGAGCGTTAGAAAAATTAAAAGATGCGATTCGCGTCGATTCTTCGGAGGCTTTAAATGATTGAAGAGCATTCAGTTGATCAAAGAATCGATTTAAGCACATTTCAGCGATCGAAAATCGAAGGTCAATGTAATGGAGATAGCTTTTTCACGAAAGAGACCGATGATTATTTTGTTTGTCTCGTTGCGGATGGTCTAGGTAGTGGGCAGCTGGCTCATGATGCCTCTACCAAAGCTGTTAAAGTTGTAGAAGAACATCACGATGATGATGTGGAAATGTTAGTCCAAAGATGCAATCAAGCACTTTCAAACACTCGAGGAGCCGTTTTAACACTGTTTAAAGTGCACTTCAAATCTAATGTATTAGAATACTGTGGGGTAGGTAATATTCGCTTAATTATTGGCCTACCATCAGGGAAGTTAATTCATGCCATCCCTAAGACGGGATTCCTTTCAGGGAAGCCGACAAAGCTTCAAGTAAGACAAGTTGATTATCCGGAAGGTTCAATGTTCGTCGCTTATTCAGATGGTGTAGAGCTAAGTTCTCCTGACAAAAGGAATGTTATGAGAGCAAGGAGCCCTAAAATTGCAGCAAGCTTATTGAAACAAAAAGCCCTTGCAACGAAAGATGACATGACTTGTGTAATAGGTAAGCTAACTTAGAAAGAGTTTTCTCACACGATGAGGGAGCTCTTTTTTTGTTAGTGAGTGAAATTAGTATAAGTGCACAAGCTGGTAGCAACGGAAGTGATGCACCGCACGAAGAAAAAGCAACTGCTTTTTCGAGGATCTAAGGTTCAATCTTCGCTTCACTTGACTTCACCAAGATTTCTTTATACGTGGTTGGTGATCACTTTTCAGCAATGGTGATTAAACGACGTAGAGGAAAAGTGTAGGAAACCAGTATAAGTGCACAAGCTGGAAGCAACGGAAGCGATGCACCGCACGAAGAAAAAGCAACTGCTTTTTCGAGGATCTAAAGCTCAGCCTGCGCTAATGCTTGGCTATCGCTAAGATTTCTTTATACGTGGTTGGTGATCACTTTTCAGCAATGGTGATTAAACGACGTAGAAGAAAAGTGTAGGAAACCAGTATAAGTGCATCTAAGGTTCAATCTTCGCTTCACTTGATTTCACCAAGATTTCTTTATACGTGGTTGATGATCACTTTTCAGCAATGGTGATTAAACGACGTAGAGGAAAAGTGTAGGAAACCAGTATAAGTGCATCTAAAGCTCAGCCTGTGCTAATGCTTGGCTATCGCTAAGATTTCTTTACCTTTACTTATTTGGTACACTTGATTCTATATCGTTAATGTAATGAGGAGGAACGCAGGTGGAGCTTAATAACGAATTGATTAAACAGATCGCAAGTGAGACAAAGCTCTCTATTAAGTATGTAAAGAATATAATTGATTTATTAGTTGAAGGGAATACGGTACCATTTATCGCGCGTTATAGAAAAGAAATGACAGGCGCGGCGGACGAGGTTCAAATTCGTGACGTGTCCGAGGCGTGGGAATATAAAAACAATTTAGAAAAACGTAAAGAAGAAGTGTTACGTCTCATTGAAGAACAGGATAAACTGACAGATGAATTGAAGTCTGATATACATAAAGCGACAAAGCTCCAACAAGTCGAAGACCTCTATCGCCCCTATAAGCAGAAAAAGCGTACTCGTGCGACCACTGCGAAAGAAAAAGGATTAGAACCTTTAGCGGACCTTATTATGGAACAACGTAAAGGATTAAATGTTGAAAATGAAGCTCGTGCATTTTTATCTGATGAAAATGAAGTAGTTGCGGTAGAGGATGCAATACAAGGGGCAGAAGATATTATCGCTGAGCGTGTCTCAGATGATTCAGACAATCGCACTTGGATTCGTACACTCACTTTCCAAGAAGGCATGGTGGAAACGAAAGTGAAATCCAAGAAAGTGGATGAAGAAGACGAAAAGACATTTGAGATGTACTACGATTATCAAGAACCTATCAAGAAAATCGTTCCACATCGTACATTAGCGGTTAACCGTGGAGAAAAGGAAGGCATCCTAAGAGTATCAATTAGCGCTCCCTCGGATAAAATTATTCGAAGGCTGAATGAAAAGTATGTAGTGGCTGACTCTTCTTCGAAAATGTACATTGAACGAGCCATTCTAGACGGATATAAGCGTTTAGTTGCGCCTTCCATAGAACGAGATATTCGAAATGAGTTAACCGAACAAGCAGATGCACAAGCGATACGAATTTTCTCTGAAAATCTGAGGCACTTATTACTTCAACCACCATTGAAAGGTAAGATTGCACTAGGAATTGATCCGGGCTACCGAACAGGTTGTAAAATTGCAGTCGTTGACGATACGGGGAAAACACTCGATATCAACGTTATGTATCCGACACCCCCTCGATCGGACATTGAGAAATCTAAAGAAATCTTACAAAAGCTAATTGAAAAACATGGCGTAGAAATTATCGCAATCGGTAACGGTACAGGTTCGAGGGAAACCGAGCAGTTTGTGGCAGACTTAATTAAAGAGCAGAACCGATCTTTAGCCTACATCATTGTAAATGAGGCTGGAGCAAGTGTTTACTCAGCATCTGATGTTGCGAGACAAGAATTTCCCGATATGAAAGTGGAAGAGAGAAGTGCGGTTTCAATCGCGCGAAGACTCCAAGATCCATTAGCGGAGCTCGTAAAAATCGATCCAAAATCAATTGGTGTCGGTCAATATCAACATGATGTTGCTCAGAAGCAATTGAATGATTCTTTAACATTCGTTGTAGAGACAGTAGTAAACCAAGTTGGGGTGAATGTAAATACCGCCTCCTCATCCTTGCTGCAATATGTTGCAGGGCTATCAAAAACAGTTGCAAATAATGTTGTCAAGCAAAGGGAAGAAGAAGGAAAGTTTACAAGTCGTGCGCAGCTTAAGAAAATTCCTAGACTAGGTGCGAAAACGTATGAGCAGTGTATCGGGTTTCTTCGCATTATGGAAGGGAAAAACCCTTTAGATCAGACACCTATTCACCCAGAAACATATAACGACACGAAGAAGCTACTCGAACTATTAGGTGCAACGACAAAAGATATTGGATCTGAAGAAATCAAAGCAAAATTACAATCACTTGATGTAGCTGAATATGCGAGCAAGTTGGACATTGGAGAATTAACTTTAAAAGATATTATTGATGCGCTTGTTAAGCCGTCTCGAGACCCTCGTGATGAAATTGCAAAGCCGTTATTGAAGACAGATGTACTCAAAATGGAAGATTTAGAAGAGGGTATGGAGCTTGAAGGGACGGTTAGGAACGTTGTTGATTTCGGTGCGTTCGTTGATATCGGCGTTAAACAAGACGGTCTTGTCCATATTTCAAAACTGAGTAACCGATTCGTTAAACACCCGATGGATGTCGTCCATGTCGGGGAGGTTGTTACCGTTTGGGTGGACCAAGTAGATGTGAAGAAACAAAGAATTGCATTAACGATGGTTAATCATTAAAACCCATTAAAAAGCACTGCTTACTAAGAGCAGTGTTTTTTTCTGTAGAAAAACCAACATTGGTTAAGTAATTTGATTTGATAACGGTCTTTATTGAAATAAGCATTCCTTAACTGCTTTTTAAACCAGTAAGGCATGATAAGCCCCTCCTCACTATGCTACTGGTGGTTATTAGTCTATGTGAGACGGCTTGCCTATGTTCGTGACGATTCTTTACTTTTCTTTTCGAAGGAATTTTGGCAAAATAAAAGAGATGAAGATCTCAAAGGGTGGAAGAGCATGGAGCAAAGCGAGCTGCAACAACTAGTAGAAGAAATATCATTACAGTCGTTTAATCGGTCATTTACCCATAACGCACGATTTAACCAGCGCCTTAAAACAACAGGTGGTCGATATCTCCTAAAAAGTCATGACCTAGAATTCAATCCAAAACAGTTAGAGGTTCATGGGATAGAGGAGTTCAAAAAAATTATTAAGCACGAGCTGTGCCATTATCATCTACATATCTTAAATAGAGGATATCGTCATCGGGATCAAGATTTTAAGCAACTATTAGAAGCGGTTGGCGGGAGTAGATACTGCCAGATCATCCCTGGTCAACGTAGGCAGGAATCCATTAAATACTTATACCGTTGCAAGGCTTGTGGTATAGAGTATCGGAGAAAACGCAGAGTAGATACGAATAAGTATGCTTGTGGTAAATGTAGTGGTAAATTAATTCTTAAATAGATATTGACTAAGATTATGGGTTATGTTACTTTTATTAAGTCGCTAATGGAGACAAGCGCTCATTCGACAAGGCTTAACAAAAAGATTTTAAAACATAAAAAAAGCTATTGACTTCGCTTTTCATCTGTTGTAAGATACTTATTGTCGCCAAAAAACGAATTACACGTTATTCCACAGTAGCTCAGTGGTAGAGCTATCGGCTGTTAACCGATCGGTCGCAGGTTCGAGTCCTGCCTGTGGAGCCATGGAGAAGTACCCAAGTGGCTGAAGGGGCGCCCCTGCTAAGGGTGTAGGTCGTGTAAGCGGCGCGAGGGTTCAAATCCCTCCTTCTCCGCCATTCAAACTTTTAATAAACGGCCCCTTGGTCAAGTGGTTAAGACACCGCCCTTTCACGGCGGTAACACGGGTTCGAATCCCGTAGGGGTCACCATTTAAATGATTCAAAACGATTTTATAGCTGGACCCGTGGTGTAGGGGTTAACATGCCTGCCTGTCACGCAGGAGATCGCCGGTTCAAATCCGGTCGGGTCCGCCATTAATATTCAATTTAAAATGTAAGTTAAATCATTGGGCTATAGCCAAGCGGTAAGGCAACGGATTTTGATTCCGTCATGCGTTGGTTCGAATCCAGCTAGCCCAGCCATTTAACGAGCCATTAGCTCAGTCGGTAGAGCATCTGACTTTTAATCAGAGGGTCGAAGGTTCGAGTCCTTCATGGCTCACCACTTTTTGCGGGTGTGGCGGAATTGGCAGACGCGCTAGACTTAGGATCTAGTGTCCTTGCGACGTGGGGGTTCAAGTCCCTCCACCCGCACCATTATTTATTTAAATGGTGCAATGCGGATTTACAATAAAGTGCATCACTAGTTTTAAACATCAACAATTTAGCGGTCGTGGCGGAATGGCAGACGCGCTAGCTTGAGGGGCTAGTGGGTGTATACCCGTGGAGGTTCGAGTCCTCTCGACCGCACCATAAATTAATTTCATATCTACATTATATGTTTTGCGCCCGTAGCTCAATTGGATAGAGTGTCTGACTACGGATCAGAAGGTTAGGGGTTCGACTCCTCTCGGGCGCGCCATTTACGGGAAGTGGCTCAGCTTGGTAGAGCACCTGGTTTGGGACCAGGGGGTCGCAGGTTCAAATCCTGTCTTCCCGACCATCACAATTTAATGCGGGTGTAGTTTAGTGGTAAAACAAGAGCCTTCCAAGCTCTGGTCGTGAGTTCGATTCTCATCACCCGCTCCATTCAAAAATGGGCCTATAGCTCAGCTGGTTAGAGCGCACGCCTGATAAGCGTGAGGTCGGTGGTTCGAGTCCACTTAGGCCCACCATTAACAACTCCTTTGGAATATTGAGTTTCTCTATCAATTTGATTCTCTTTATCATCGATTAAAACAATCCAATAATTCATTCAAAAAAGTTATTGACATTGTATTTGCGAAAATGATACATTAATTAAGTCGCAAAAAACGACAAACAAACACGCCGATAAACGACAGCATTTGCAGTCGAATCGGACGATCAGCTCTTTGAAAACTGAACAAAAGCCAAGCGTGAAACACGGGTCTTTTTATAAAGAACCCTGAATCAATTTCGATTTAAAATTATGAGCAAGTCAA